>JAYUFP010000625.1:0-4609 GCA_043738665.1 Isosphaeraceae bacterium | reverse complement strand
CTCGTTCCCACGGTCTCCGTGGGAATGCCGTCTTCGACGCTCCGCGTCGTCTGATTGGCATAGCCTGATGCCGAGAGGGCGAACCTGGCGGTGAGCCGAAGTGCCTCATGGCACGGGAGGAGCTTCGCGCTTCCGGTTTCCGGCGACGTTGCTTTCGCCGCAGCCAAAATGCGGACGCGGAGCGTCCAGGACGGCATTCCCACGGGGACCGTGGGAACGAGATAAATCCCGATCGGTCATCGGTCATTGCTCTTTCGTCATCGGCCATCCCTCACGATCCCTTCCACCCCGCGAATTTCGCATTCTTTCCCAGCTCGTCCTCGATCCGAAGCAGCCGGTTATACTTGGCAAGCCGCTCCGAACGCGCCACGGAACCGATCTTGATCTGTCCGGCCCCCGTCGCCACGGCGAGATCCGCGATCGTCGTGTCCTCGGTCTCACCCGACCTTGCCGAGACGACCGTTCGATACCCATTCCGACGCGCCAATAAAATGGCGTCGAGCGTCTCCGACAGCGTTCCCACCTGGTTCGGCTTGATCAAGACGGCGTTCGCCGCCTTCCCTTCGACCCCATGCTTGATCCGGGCCGACTGCGTGGCGAAGAGGTCGTCGCCGATGAGCTGCGTTTTGCCGCCGAGCTTCTTAGTGAGGGCCTGCCAGCCTTCCCAGTCGTCCTCGGCGAGACCATCTTCGATCGAGACGATCGGGTAAAGCATCGACCAGTGCGCGAGCATGGCGACCATCCCCGCGGAGTCGAGTGCGTCGTCCCCCGTGGCGTTGAGGTGATAGGTCTTGGTCTCGGCGTCGAAGAAGTGGGTCGAGGCCACGTCGAGGGCGATCGCCACGTCTTTGCCGGGCTCGATCCCGCAGGCCTTGAGGGCTTCGAGGATGACCTCCACGGCCTGGCAGTTGCTCCGCAAGCGGGGGCCGTAGCCGCCTTCGTCGCCCACGAGATTCGCCGACGCGTCTCCCCTTTCTCTCAGCACGGCTCCCACCGCGCGATAGACCGCGGCAATGGTTTCGAGGGCGTCGGAATAAGTCGGCGCGCCGACGGGGATGATCAGGAAGTCCTGAAAATCAAGGTTCCCGCCCGCGTGAAGGCCTCCCGAGATCATGTTGACCATCGGCATCGGCATGGAAAGCTCGCCGATGCCGTTTGAGCCCGCCTTTCGCCGCCAGAGCCGGTTCAGGTGGACGTATAATTCTTCCTGACGCGCCGCCGCCGCCGCGTGCGCCAGGGCGAGCGAGACGCCGAGCACCGCGTTGGCGCCGAGCCGGGACTTGTTCGGCGTGCCGTCGAGCGCGACGAGTTTCTTGTCGAGCCCTTCCTGGTCGTCGAGGTCGTGGCCGACGACCGCCTTGGCGATCTCGTCGTTGACGTGTCCGACCGCCGTCATCACACCCTGACCGCCGTGCCGACGGCTCTCCTTGTCGCGGAGTTCGAGCGCCTCGTGACGCCCCGTGCTCGCGCCGGAAGGCACGATCGCCCGGCCGAGTGCCCCCGTCGACGAGCGGGCTTCGACCTCCACCGTCGGCCTCCCCCGGGAGTCCAGCACCTCCCGGGCCTTCAGTGTCTTGAGGGTCGCCAACGAGTCACCTCGCTTCACGCGAAAAAACAAGATTCTTGAGATTCTTCATTTGTCAGGACGTTTCAGGATCGGCATTTTCCGTGCCGACTTCGCGTCACGAGGTTTCCAGAAGCGCGTTCAGGAACACCTTGCGGAGGACCGTCCGCGCCCCGTCGTCGAGATAATCGACGGGGCTTTTCCCGTCGATCCGCGCGAGCCCGCACGCGGCCGAGTGGCGGCGGACGTTGAGAGACTCGAACCGGCTCCCGTAACCCGCGCCGAAGGCTTCGAGCAGGCGTGAGAACGACGCCAATCGGTCGGCGCTGAAGCTGCTGTGGCTTTTGAGAAGGAGATGGCTCATGAAGAACCCGATGTCGTAAGCCGGGTCGCCCGCGTGGGCCGTCTCGAAGTCGACGAGCGTCAGCCCCCCGGAATGGACCAGGATGTTCTTCGGGCTGAAGTCGCCGAGCACGAGGCAAGGGTGCTCGGCGTTTCTCGACGACGCGATCAGCTCGTCGATCACCGGCGCGATCTCGGGGTGGACCTTGGCGATCTCGCGGTAAAAGGGGTCGATCCGCAGCTCGTCGAACGCCGAGAGATCGGCGAGCCGGCCGTTCAATGCCGGGTGATCGCGCGTGGCGCGGTGGATGCCCCCGAGGATCTCCCCGGCTTTCCGGCCGACCTCGGAGTCGACTTCCCCCGCGAGCAACCGCTCTTTCCAGACCACGGAATCATCGGGAGCGCAGGTCATCGCGAAGAGGGAGTTGTCCTCGTCCGAGAACAAGACGCGGGGGACGGTCCCCTCGGGCAAGACGCTGTCGAGCAGGTTCAACGCTTCGCGTTCGGTCCAGATCCGTTCGAGCCTGCTGACCCAGTGCGCCTTGACCCGCAATCGCTCGCGGGCCTGCTTCAGGACGATCAAAGGCTCCCCCGCGACATCCACCCGCAAGACGACGTTCGACACCCCCCAGCCCAGCTCGCGGACATCGACCGGACGACCTGGAGCGATCCGGCCCGTTTCGCGGAGATAATCCGCGGCGTTTTCCGGGGTGATCTCGAACATGGCTTGGTTCCTGGGAGAGGGAACTCATCCGCGGGTGTCGCGGATGGACACAGCTGAAGCGCATGAAGCGAAATAGCAAACATGAAAATGCGATGATAAATTATTTCATTTTTCGTCTTTCATCCGCGTCCCTCCGCGGATGAGTTCCCTTCGCATTTTCTCGTTCACGACGCCCGAGATTCCTATCATCGCTCAAACGATCGACTCTCCTCAACCTGGGGGTCGCCGCCTTTAGCCGCTTTTTCCGAGATCCTGATCATCGGCGAAGGCGCGATCGACGGGGTGATCACCCCGGGCTTTCCCACCTCTTTCCCGATTTTCAAAGGCGAATCCGGGCACGGGAGCTTTTCGTTTGACGCTTTACGTCAGGGAAGGCGTCGTTCCAGGTCGTGCGGCCGTGCTTTCACGAGTTGCGCATCAAAAAATCAATTTTTGAGGCATGGCTTGAGAGCGCGGGGCGCGGTAATGTCCCTCGCTGGGGGTTGTTCCACCCGGCAGGGACGCCGCTTTCAGGTTCCCGCTCGTGCGGGCGGAGCCTTAGAACACGGACGACCCCGGGCATCGCATCCGCGGTTCACACACCGTAAACAAAGAGGTACACCGATGTTGTCGCTTCGCAAGCTCGTTCTCGGTTTCGGCGGTTTGGCTCTGCTCTGTACCCCGGCCTTCGCCCAAGGGCAGGGTCGCGGCTTCGGCGGTATGATGGGCGGCGGCGGCGCCATGCTGCTCGGCAACCCGGGCGTTCAGAAAGAACTCAAGTTCACCGAGGAACAGACCAGCAAGGCCCAGACTGCCTTGACCGAGATCCGTGAAGCCCACCAGGAAGAGTCGCAGGCGCTCCGCAGCCCGGACCTCGATCAGGCCGAACGCCAGACCAAGATGGCCGCCCTGAGCAAGGCCATGCTGTCCGAGGCCACCAAGGCCCTGAGCCTCACCGAAACCCAGACGAAGCGGCTCCACCAGATCAGCCTTCAGTTCCGCCGCGCCCAGGCATTCACCGACCCCGAAGTCGCCAAAGACCTGAAGATCACCGACGACCAGAAGAAGCAGATCCAGGAACTCGTCACGGAATCCGGTGCCAAGGCGCAAGAGATCAGGCAAGCCAACCAGGACGACCGCGCCGAGGCCATGAAGCAGGTCCAGGCCCTCCAGAAGGAAACCGGCACCAAGGTCATGGCCTTGATGACCGATGACCAGAAGAAAGCCTGGAAGGAAATGACCGGCACGCCCTACGAAGTCGTCTTCGCCCCCCGCCCGAACTGAGCAGGGTGGATGATCGATGGCGGATTCCGGATGACGGATGACGGATGCAGAACATACCCGACCACGCTCGGCGAGGGTCTCCTGACCCGCCGTCTTGGGCCGGACTCGGATGTCGGACCGAGGCCCGCGTGAAGGCAAAGTGGGACGCGGAAAGGGGGACAGGCACCGAGCCTCCGCTCCGCAAAGCCTGCGCCACGGGTTGGAGCCAGTCCCCTTTTGACGTCCCAAGGTTCCGTCCTTCCCGCCCGATCCGCCATCCGGCATCGGCGATCCGTCATTCCCCGATTCGTCGCGAAGCCGCGCCCGGCCATTGACCGGGCACGGCTTCGGCCGTATAGTTGATAATGTCGCGGAGTATGGCTTTTATTGGAGCCTCGGACATGCGTCGGATTCCGGCGAACCTTCGACTTCAACTCATCCTCGGCCTTACCGGCCGGGCGAAGTCTTAGGGTCTATCGTCATTCCGCCGCTTGCCCTGCCGCGAGCGAATCAAACGAGACGAAGCCCCGAGACTCGCCCGCCGGCGGGTCTCGGGGCTTCACTCGTTTACCGGACCGACCCGCCGTCTTCGATTCGAACCGACGGAAAGAGAGTTCGACCATGAGCGACGCGAACGCGAATCCGACAGGCGACCGCGTACGGATCTTCGACACCACCCTCCGCGACGGCGAGCAATCCCCCGGCGCGAGCATGAACATGGCCGAGAAGATCGAGGT
>JAYUFP010000624.1:0-4614 GCA_043738665.1 Isosphaeraceae bacterium | reverse complement strand
CGTGGCGTTCTGGAGGTACGAGGGCCCGCCGTTGGCGACGTTCACCCCGATCAGCTTCGCGGCCCCCGAGGTGTTCAAGGCCCCGTTCTTGAGCGTGCCGCCGCCCAGGAGCCAGTTTCCGGTCGTGTCGTTCAGGTTGAGGTTGCCGGAAAGCGTGCCGATCAGGTTGACCGTGCCGGCGGTGCGTGTGAACGTCCCTTGTCCGGCCTGCGGGCTCGCCACTCCCATGCCGAACTGGGTGAACGCCCCGGCCAGATTCACGATCAAGCCGTTGTCGGTGATTGTCCCCGTGTTCGACCACGACGCGCCGCTGAGGTTGAGCGTCCCCCCGGTGGTCGTGATCGTCCCCTGGTTGAGCCAGGACGTGAACGGGTTGAGCGTCAGGGACTTGGTCGAGTCCGAGAGCAAGACTTTCGCGCCGAGGGCGTTGGTGAAGTAAGTCGTGTTGATCGTGATCCCAAGGGCCGCCGCGCCCGAGGTGTTGGCGTCGATCGTGCCCTGATTCAAGAGCACCGTGTTCCCGCCCGTCGAGCTATTTCCGAAAGTGAGCGCGGTCCCCTTCACCGTGATGCCGGAACCCACGGTCAGCGTCACGTTGAACGGTTCGAGGAGGATTGAATTATTGTCGCCGGTGTTGGTGGAGAGAACCTCGATCGAACCCGTCCCGGAGATCGTCTGCGTCCCGCTGAATTCGAGCGTCCGGGAGGGGTCCGAGCCCCCCGTGTGGACGTCGTAGAGGATCTTGCCGTTGAGGACGAGGTTGCTCTGGACGACCAGGTGGTTGGGGACGTGGCCGACGCTGATCACTGCGCCCGTCGCGATCGTCATGCCGTAGAGGCCGCCGCTGGTGGCGTTGATCGTCGTGCCCGAGAGCGCCGTCGTGTTCTGGATCACCCCGCCCGAAAGGGTGACCCCCCCGGGTCGGATAGCCCGCCCCCCGCCGAGAAGGTTGAGTCCGGATTCGTCAGCGCGCCCGCGATCGAGGCGGCCCCCGTGACGGTCAGTACGGTCGAGCCGGCGAGGGTGATGTTTTCGGCTGAGGTGAGCGACTGGATCGTGGATATAATCGTCGATAACGTGATCGTCAGGTTCGCCCCGGCCGCGCCGAGGTCGGGAATGACGACGTCGTCACCGGTGGTCGGGAGGCGGGTCGGGTTCCAGTTGGTCGTCGTGCCCCAAGCCCCCCCCGCGGCGTTGGTCCATGTGATCGTCGTCGGCATGATCCTGTCTTCGAACCGCTCGAATTCGAGGACGCGGAGGTTCGCGTGCTTCGAGCCGCCGGGGCTGAATTTGCGTTCACGACGCAACGAAGGGCGGCGCGGGAGTCGGCCGGAGAGCCGGTTGATCCACGAGGAGTTCACGGGGGGGATTCCTCAACGGTGTCGAGCAAAGGGGTGCTTTTTCGCGGTCAGGACGGACCCTACGGTTGACGATGGCCAGCCCCGAGGGCTCCGCCTTTTAGGCGGCCGGCCTTACCGGCAAGAGGATTGCAAAGTCGAGGCGTGCCCATGAAATCCGGTCTAACGGGTGCCACTGGTCGTACTCGACCAGTGCGCTTCTACCAATTCAGGCACTGGTCGAGCACGACCGGTGGCACACGGCGGGCGACGCGAACCTGAGCAAGGAGGAGGCGCGGCTCGGTCGCTCGCATCCTCATGTCATATCGGCGATCGTCTGAGACATTCCGGCGTCCCTTCGCGAATGAAACGTCATTATAGAACAACCGTCTGACCCGAAAATAGACCGAAATCGTGTCATTATCATGAATTTGATAACCCCGCTTCATTTGCGCATCGTCTCCTTTTATCGTGCCTATTCATGCGACTTCGCTGCCAAACCGGCGACGACCGTCTTGAACCGCGGGTCGTCGCGGAGGGCTTGAAGGTCGGGGTCGGTCTCAAGCGCCGCGCGGTCTTGCCAGCCGTTCTTAACCATGGCGTTGAGCACGGCGAAGGCGCGGTCGCGGGCGCGGGCGGTGAGCCCCGCTTCCTTCCCTTCGCTCGTCAGGGCGAACCCGCACGCGACCTGAAAAAGCATGTCGTTGCCCTCTTTGGCCGTGTTGAGCAGGTCTTCGGCGATCGGCTCGGCCTCGGCGCAACGGCCGTTGCGGGCGAGGGCGAGCATCCACTCGATCCTCGGCTGCGTGTCCTTGGGGTCGATCTTCGCGAGCCCTTCGCGGATCGCCAGGCACTGCGCGAAGTACGCCGCGGCGGGTTCGGGGGCCGGCACGTTCGGCGGGCCGGTTTTTCCCGCCTTTTTGAGCTTTTGCGCGGTCTCGCCGGCGCGGTAGAGGATCATGGCCAGGTCGCGGCGGGCGTCGAATCCTTCGGGGTTTGTTCTGAGCAGTTCCTTGAAGTTCCGCAACGCCTTCTCGTAGGCGTTCCAGGCCTTGACCGGGTCGCCGATATTAAGCTGTGAGAGCGCGATGTCGCGCTGCATCAACACCTTCGAGGGGTCGTCGCCGACCTCCTTCAAGATCCCGACGCGCTTGCCGAGAGCCGCCCGGAGCAATCCCTCGGCGGCGGCGACCTCGCCGAGACTCAGCCGCGCCTGTCCGCGGCGCTCGTCGAGGGTGGCCATCTCGCGGCGGACGTTGATCGCGTTGAGGATTTCCGGCGGCAGCGACTCATAGGCGTTTCTCGCCAGATCGTACTCGTTGAGGGCTTGTTTCGGGTCGCCGTTCAGCAACGCGAGACGGCCGAGGATCGAATGCGATTCGGCGAGCGACTGGCGAGGCTCGGGACGTTCGGGCGCCATGGCCGACCATGCTTCGCGCGTCTTCAAGGCCTCGCTATACCTGGCGAGAGCGCCAGGGCTGTCACCGAGGCGGAGCTTGACGTCCCCGGAGAGGTTCAGGACGACGGCGAGGTTCCGGGTCGCGACCGGGTCGTCGGGGTGTTCGCGGGCCTCCAGGGTCACGACTTCGAGCGCGCGGTCGGCGATGGCGACGGCGTCGTTCACCCTGCCGATCCGGAGGTAGATGTTGGCCATCAAGACGGCGGCGGCGGCGTCGGTCCTGGCCGTCAGCGGGTTCTTGATGAAGCTGTCCTTGACCTTGTCGAGGTCGTGCGCCGCGATCCGGACGATCCGTTCACGGATCGGCACCAGTTCGGGACGTTTGCGGAGTTCGTCCTGCACCATCAGGAACACACCTCGGATCACATCGACGGAAAGGCCGAGTTGCTTCGAGGTTTCGAGGAAGCTCGCTTCGGCGATCGAGCGGGCCTTGGCTTCGGCATTCCGCGAGTTCTCGGCATTCCGGCGAGCCGTCTCGGCGCGACCCCGCAGGACCGTGGAGACGGTCGCGACGGTGATCAGCAGGGTGGCGACCGCCGCCATCAGGCTGGAGACGACCGGGTTCCGTGCCGACCACCGCTCGGCGCGCTCGGCGTTCGAGACGGATCGCGCCTGGATCGGCCGGTTGTCGATGTAACGCTGCAAATCGTCGGCCAGTTCGAGCGCCGTGGGGTAGCGCCTTCGCCAGTCCTTTTTTGCAGGCATTTGAGGCAGATGGTTTCGAGGTCGCGGGGGATCTTGGGCTGGAGCTGCCTGGGGGGAACGGGCTCGCTGTGACGGACGAGGTCGAGCGTTTCGAGCGTCGTCACCCCTCTAAAGGGCGGTCGGCCGGTCAGCTCGTCGTAGAGGATCGCGCCCAGGGCGTAGATGTCGGCGGGCTCACGGATCTCGGCGGTTTTTCCCCAGGCCTGTTCGGGGGGCATGTAGCTGGGCGTGCCCATCACGGCCCCGGTGTGGGTCTGGCCGGAGTTGTCTTCGAGGCGCTTGGCGAGGCCGAAGTCGGTGACTTTGGGCTGACCGTCGAGGGTCATCAAGATATTGGCGGGTTTGAGGTCGCGGTGGATGATCCCTTTTGCGTGCGCCGCGGCGACGGCGCGCGCGAGCGTGGCGGTCAACCGCGCGGCCTCCTTGGGAGGCAGCGGCTGACCCTTCATCACGGTGCCGAGCGTGCCCCCTTCCACGTATTCGAGCGTGAAATAGGGCAAGCCTTCGTGCTCGCCGATTTCGTGGATGCCGACGATGTTGGGGTGCTTGATCTGCGCGACGGCGCGGGCTTCGCCGGTGAACCGCTCGATCTCACTGTCGTGAGCATGAACGCCCGAGATGATCATCTTGAGCGCGACCATGAGGTCGAGCCCCTGGTGGTGGGTCTTGTAAACCACCCCCATCCCCCCTTTGCCGAGCACCCCGAGGATCTCGTAACCGGGGACGTGCGGGAACTTTCCGCGCGCGCGCCCCTCGGTGACCGACGGCGACGGGTCGGTGGCCGGGGCGCGGGCATCGACACCGTCGCGCCGTGGTCGAACGCGCCGGTGGCCGCGGCTCCGGAAGGGGTCATCGAGACGGTCGCGTTGGAAGGGCTCGGGGGGTCTTCCCGGGTCGTCCCGTCACCTTTCGAGGGGGGAGGGGCGAGCGACGTCGTCCGACCGGGGTCGTCTCCGCGCGCGGCCTCGCGGTAATGTGCGTCGATCCTGGCGAGTTCCCTCTGCAACGACCCCAGTAGCCGTTCACACCCCGGGAAGCCTATGAATCAAGCACTTTGAAGGGGGCAGCAGGCTCGAAATGGTCGCTTTGGCCCCACGGATGCTCAGAAAACCT
>JAYUFP010000623.1:0-4649 GCA_043738665.1 Isosphaeraceae bacterium | reverse complement strand
GGCAAAACTCGCGAAGGCGTTCTGGCCCGGGCCGTTAACTCTCGTGTTACGACGATCGGGGATCATTCCCGACATCGTCACCGGCGGAAAGGACTCGGTCGGCATTCGCGTCCCTGTTTCGCCGGTGGCGCAAGCTCTACTCCAGGATGCCGACCTTCTCATCGCGGCGCCGAGCGCGAACCGCTCGACCAGAATCTCGCCCACCCGCGGCGAGCACGTCCTGAAAGACCTCGACGGTCGGATCAACATGATCCTCGACGCCGGCCCGACCCCGGTGGGCATCGAATCCACGGTCCTCGACCTCACGACCGACCCGCCCCGAATCTTGCGTCCCGGCGCGGTCCGACAGGCAGACATTGAGGACGTTCTCGAAACTCAAGTCGACTCGCCGACGTTGCGGTCCGACAACTCCGGCGAAGCCGCGAGCAGTCCCGGACAGATGGAAGTTCACTACGCGCCGAGAACGCCGGTCGAGATCCTCGAGCCCGGCAACGACGTGGAGAAAGAGTGGCCGTCGAACACGTCAATCGGCTTGATCATTGCCGGACCGGACCTCGTGAAGAGCATCGGCCCCACCGACATGCGGCGAGTCCACTGGCCGAACCCCACGGACGCCGAGCGAGACCTTTACGAGACACTTCACCAGTGGGACGACGGTCGCCTCGACGTTATCTATGTGATCCTTCCGCCCGACCTCGATGAATGGCGAGGCATCCGCGACCGGCTCTGGCGGGCCTCACGGCGGTCGGCTCCACGAACGGACCGGTAGGATAAAAGCGGGGAAGGCTCCCGGGCACTCGAGGCCGCCTTAATCGCGGAAATCCTCAAGCCGCGTCACTGGCTTTCCCGCAAGCTGCCTTGGCTTCGACGCCGCAGGCTCGACCACCTCGCCGGTTCGGATCAATTGAGGAATGAGTTCCTCGATCTTCACGTCCCACTGCATCGCGCCGATGGCGATCACCGCCGTCTTCTTTCGAGGGTCGACACGCACCACCCTGCCGGGGCGGTCATAACCGAAGCGCGGGACGACCACGCGGTCTCCGGGCTGAAGCCGAGCACGGGCCTCGTCAATTCGGGCGTCGCTCTCGGCCTGCTTCTGAAGGTCGGTCAACCGCTGATTGAGGGCCTCGCGGCTGCGCTCAGCCTCACCTTGCGCGATTAGAGCCGCCTGCCTGGCCACCTCGGCATCCGCGCGGAGCTTCTGGACGATCTCCATCTCCGGCCCGTGGGCCGTCCGGCTCTCGGCGAGATAACGCCCTGCACGGCTCACGACATGTTCCGGCAGCGCAAGCCGTCGCGCGATCTGCAACGCGTTCGACTGGCCGATATCGCCTATGTGGAGTTTGTACTTCGGCATCAACGTTTCGATGTCGAACTCGACCGCCGCGTTCTCGGCCCGCGGGTTGGTGAAGGCGTAAGTCTTCAGATCGCCGATGTGCGTCGTGACGATCGCGCGACAGCCGATACTGTCGAGTTCATCGAGGATCGCACGCCCCAGCGCAGCCCCTTCGGCGGGGTCGGTCCCCGCGCCCATCTCGTCGAGGATCACCAGTGACCGCTCGGTCGCCTTGCCGAGGATGTCGGTCACGCGGCGGATGTGCGAGGAGAACGTCGAGAGCGACTGCTCCAGGCTTTGCTCGTCGCCGATGTCGGCAAGAACTTCGTCGAAGACGGGGAGCTGCGACCCTTCATGAGCCGGAAGATGCAAGCCCGCCTGGGCCATCACCGCGAGTAAGCCCACAGTCTTCATCGCGACCGTCTTGCCGCCGGTGTTCGGCCCCGTCACGACCAGGATCTGAAAGCGAAGGCCGAGATGAATGTCGATGGGAACCACGGTGCGGATCGGCGGGGCAGGGGATGGCGTGACGGGCTCGGCGGGGCTTTCGCTCGGGGGTTCGTCGCAGTCCTTGAAGGCGTCGGGCGTCGGCGGTTTCACGAGCGCCGGGTCGCTTCGGAAGAGGGCTTCGAGCAACGGATGCCTGGCGCCTCGTAAAGCCAGTTTCCCTTCGGTGTTAAAGTCGGGGGGCGTCATCCGGTAGTCGAGACTGTAACGGCCGCGGGCGTGGATCAGGTCGAGCTCGGCCAGGCTATCAAGGCTACCGAGAATGCCGTCGGCTTCCTGACCCACCTGAGCACTCAGCCATCGCAAGATCCGCCGGATCTCCTTATCCTCACGGGCACGAAGATAGGAAAGCTGTGCTGAGTGTTCGGCGATGGCTTGGGGCTCAATGTAGACCGTCTCGTTGCTGGCACTCGTGCGGTGGATCGACCCCTGGATTTCGCCGCGATGGTCTTTCGCAATCGGCAGGACGTAATGATGGCCGACCATCGTGAAGTTAGGATAGCGGAGGATCCGCCTGATCTCGGGAGAGCGAAGCATTCTCCGCAACGTCTCCTGGATCTTTGCCTCGACCTGCCCGATTTCCGCGCGGATCGTCGAGAGCTTGCGGCTCGCCGTGTCAAGAACGGTGCCTCGTGAGTCGATGCACGACTCGATGGAGTTGACGACCCCGGAGAACTCTCCCACCCCGCGCTTCAACGAACCGAGCCGCGGGAACTCCTCGCCGATCTTACCGAGCCATCGGTCGAGGTTGCCGATCGCCCGCAAGGTCTCGACGCACTCCGCGAGTTCCTCGGCGGTGAGCGTGGCGTTGATATGGGCGCGACGGACATGGCCGCGGATATCGTGCAGGCCTCCGAAGGGAGGCAGCACGCCGGACACGAGGGCCTCGGTCATCTCGGTGGTGAGGGCCTGGCGGTCGCGGACCTCGCCGGGGTCGCGGCTTGGCTCCATCGCCCTGGCCGCATCCTTGCCGAGCGAACACGCCGCCCTTGAGGCGACCAGCGCGCGGACCTTGTCGAACTCAAGAAGTCCAAGCGTATGCGTGTCCATGAATCCTCGGAGAGCCGACCCGAACGTGCCACGACGTCGTCCCCGACGGGCCGCGCTTCCTTTGCGACACGGCTCAACCGGAACGAGTTCACCCGCTTGCATGATTATCGCACGTTTCGGACCGCTCGGACCATCCCGCGAGGTTGCCGCTCAGAAGCCCGGCGGGCTCGAAGGCAGGTTCGGATTGTGCGCGGGGTACTTGGGATTCCCGTTCGGGATGGAGGTTGCCGGCTTCTTCAAAGGAGTAAAGCTCGCGGCCTCGGCGTCCGGATCATTCACGGTGCGGGGTTCGAGCTTGGGCGGGTAGGTGCCCGTTGCCGGGGCGTTTGCGACCTTGACCGCGGGCGCGGAACCCGGTGAGGCGAGAAGCGCCTTCGAGTCCTTTTCGGGATTGTCCGGCTTGTCGCCGAGGAACCCCGTCTGCCAGGCGAGGGCGTCCACGCCGAAGTCTTTCCCACTGATTTTGCGGAGGGTCGTCAAGGCGGCGAGGCGCGTGGCGGGGTCGTCGTGCTGCATCCCGGCCACGAGCACGCGGTGAATCCTCGCGTCGTTCGGCCTCAATTCCCCGAGGGCGTCGATGGCCGCGATCCGGCAGTCCTCAAGCGTGTCGGTAGCCATCACGCGGGCCAGCACCGTTGCGTCTTCCGGCTTCCCGACTTTCCCAAGCGCGAGGCAAGCCTGGACGCGGAGGATCGGCTCCGGATCGCCCGTCGCCTTGAGGACGACGTCACGGGCTGCCGGGTCCTTAAGCGCCCCGAGGGTCTGCAGGATCACCGCGCGGCTCGCAACGGGCTCGTTTCGCTTCTGGAGTGTGGCGACGAGCGTCTTCACCGCCTCCGCCTTCTGTGCGGGAGTCTCATAGCAATTCGGATTTGAGAGCTTCGTGTAGGCAAGAAAGCGAATGTTCGGGTCTTCTTCCTCGCGAACCTTGCGCAGAAAGCTGGCCGAGGTGGTGCCCATATACCGGGTGCAACCTCCGGAAACCGTCACCGCGATCAGTGAGAGAAACGCGGCGACGAACCGCTTGCGCGAGCGGGTGCAGTTCGCATCATGATTCCGATGCGTCGGAAACGTGTCTTCCATGACCATTCGACCTCTCGCCGGAAACGCTGGGTATCGAGAGCCGTCACGTCGTGTTCAAGAAATCGGCGCGGCGACGGCGGCGGGATCATAGCCGGGACGGCTTGATCGTCCAAGAGCAACTGGTTCGGACGCGGAAGGAAGGAAGGGAGGCAACGGCCGTTACATTCTACTCACGAAAAAAGGCGGACCCGGGTTCCGACAATTTTTGCGACGTGTCGTTTTGGAGTGCGTTCGGCTTGCCGCCGCTTTGACATCGCGTGGGGGCTCGCCCCCGGCTGCGGCCCGGCCTCATCAACGGATTGAATTCGAGAGCCGTCCCCATAGCGGCGACAAGCCGCACGCACTCCAACGGGTCCTACGGTCTTCCGCGGTTCCGGTATTATCGTCATCGACGCGGCGGCGCTTGCTCGCGGTTCTCGTCGCGAAAGGCCTGAAATGACTGGAAATCAAAGTGGATTAAACCGTTGAGAGTTTTTCACCGCGGGAGTCGCCGCGAGTCTTGGGGTGACGGCTCCGGGCGCATCGCCGACGCAACCTGTGGGTATCATTGCCCCGTGGTCGTCTCGACCGCGAACGGCTTGCGGACGGTCGAGAAGGCGATCGAGTTGATGCGCGCGGGGATCGACCCGCTCGACGCTGCGATCGCGAGGTCGCGATTGTCGAAGCAGACCCG
>JAYUFP010000622.1:0-4651 GCA_043738665.1 Isosphaeraceae bacterium | reverse complement strand
AGGGTTGTTTTTCTCGGGGAGAGGCTCGATCGGGGTCGGTTCGACCACCTCAATCGGAGGGGTTTTCGGCATCGAGTCGGCCGAAATCTCGATCGTCGTGGTTTCAACTTTTTGGGGAGCCTGAGCGGGCGGAGGCACGGCCATCTTGGGCTCGTGTTTCGGATCTTCGGGAGGCGCGCTGAGGATCGGCAGCTCGATGGGCTTTTCCGGGTCCGCCATGACCTTGGCTTCCGAAGCTTTGGCGAGCGCCGCGTCGAGAAGCGGCGTCGAGCGATTCGACTCTTCGACGGGTAACAGCTCGGCCGGGTCGGGGGCCGGTGGCGTCCGCGGTCTTGCGTCGGTGATCGGTGTCGCGGGGAGCGGAGGGAGTTCGGCGGGGGGGGGTGCGGCCGGCTCAACCCGAGTCGTCGCCCGGGCGCTCGGTGTCGCCTCGACCTGACGGAGGGGGAGTCGGCTGCAACCCGTCGCGGTTAGGGTCATGAAGACCAGCAAGGTCGACACGGCCCCCCTGGCAAGAAGACGAAAGCACCGCTGCCTTCCCTGGCCGCTCGGCATCGCTCGACCCTCGATACGGCCTGTTGAAACGGCCAATGCCCGAAGATTTCGGGCCCACGGTGGAGAATTGAACGCAAGCTCACCGGTCCGCCTTCCGTGGCGTGTCGGCTGTCGCGTGTCGAAGGTTTAACCGATCTCGTAAAAACCGGCAAGCTCAACCGCTTGAGTCTGAAACGCTGTTTCGTCGATGCGTTCTCGTCGACCCGCGGGAGGATTGCAAAGTCCGTCCTTCTCCCCCCGGGAGAAGGTGGCCGTAGGCCGGATGAGGGTACCCCGGTCGTGGCGTCATTCAAAAGACCCCTCATCCGCCGCTTCGCGGCACCTTCTCCCAGGGGGAGAAGGGTTAACGTTGGACGATGCAATCCTCCTTCATCGACGCGCCGCTTCCTTGTCCGAGGCTCGCCGATGCGCATAGAATGGCCACCTTCCGAAGCACTCTCATGCCATGCCCGCCGGAGCGATCGCCATGACGCAGGAAACCCAGCCGCACACCCCGACGCAGCCGATGCAGCACGGCCACCGCCCGGCCGCGTCGGAGCAGATCCCGGCGACGCTCGTGCCGGAATCGGGCTGGCACTTCCTTCATATGTATTATCAGGTCGACCGCGCGATTCTCGGCTCGCTCGCGACAGACGCCCGGTCGGAAGGGCGAGCCCAGGTTCTTCAGGCCCTCGACCGATCCGCCGCCGGCGCGCCCGATCAGCTCCAGTGCTTCTCGGTGCTGGGGCACAAGGCCGACTTTGGGGTCATGATGGCCGGCACCGACCTCAAAGCCTTGCACAAGGTCCAAATCGCCATCCAGGCTTCGGCCATCGGCCCCGCGCTCAAGCCTTCGTACTCGTTCTACTCGATCACCGAGGTCTCGGAGTACGTTCCCGACGGCGACGAGTACGCCAGGATTCTCAAGGACCGCGAAGGGCTCGACCCGGAGAGCAACGTCTACAAGGCCAAGGTCAAATCCTACACCGACCGCCTCGGCCCGATGAACAAACAGCGCCTCTATCCCGAGTTTCCGGACTGGCCGTGCCTTTGTTTCTACCCGATGAGCAAGATGCGAACCGGCGACCAGAACTGGTACACGCTCCCCCTCGAACAACGTTCCGAATTGATGAGCCAGCACGGACGGAGTGGAATGCGGTTCGCAGGGAAGGTTTCACAGCTGATCACGGCCTCCACCGGCCTCGACGACTGGGAATGGGGAGTCACGCTCTGGGCGCGGAATCCGCTCTACCTCAAGGACATTGTTTACACGATGCGATTCGACGAGAGCTCGGCCCGCTACGCCCTGTTCGGGCCGTTTTACTTCGGCTACATTCAGTCTCCCGCCGAACTCGTCGAGACGATCCGGCTTTAATCTCAGCGACGTTTGACGTTTCAATCGAAGACCGTCGCCAGGAGTCGTTCGCGATGTGGACCTGCGTCAAGTGCGGCAGCAAAGTGGATCCCTCGTTTGACGTCTGCTGGAAATGCGGAACGACGGCCGAAGGGATCGAAGACCCGACGTTCGTCGTGGCCGACGAGGTCACCCCCACCGAGTCTCCCCTCGATACGGACATGCCCGAAGGGGACGCGCCGATCACTCAGCCTCTGAACGAAGAGGCCGGGGAACTCGTTGAGGCGTACTCGGCTCTGGATCTATTGCAGGCCAAATTTCTGGCGGACAAGCTCAGCGAACAGGGAATTCCGGCCGTTTCGGACATGCACGATTTGCACGACGCGCTCGGGAGCATGAACTCAAACCCGAAGGTATGGGTTCGGGCCGGCGACCTCCGTCGGGCGCGGGCCTGGCTCGAAGATTACGAGCGTCAGAACCAGGAAGATCATTCCGGCGGCTCGTGAAGGCCCACGAGAGGGACTCAGTTTGATGCGGGAGCTTCCTGAAATCGTCCTCGTGAGCACCTCGCCGTACCGACGAGCGCTGATGGAACGTCTGGGCATTCCGTTCCGCTGCCGCGCTCCTCGGTTCGATGAAGCGACTTGCAAGGGTTTGGGACTCGATCCCGAAACTCTGGCAAGGAAGCTCGCCTGGGAAAAGGTCCAGAGCGTCCACGACCTCGACCCGGAGGCCGTCCTGATCGGGAGCGATCAGGTCGTTGCAATGAAAGCGGCGATATTCGGGAAGCCGGGCACCGCCAAGGCGGCCGTTGCGCAGTTGATGCGGTTCTCGGGACGCGAACACGACTTAATCACCGCGGTCATGATGCGGCATCGCGATCGCGTCAATGAATTCACCGACACCACCACGATCCGTTTCCGTCAGTTCACGCGCGACGAGGCGAAACGCTACGTGGAGCTTGACTCGCCGCTCGACTGCGCGGGGAGCTATAAGCTCGAATCGAAGGGATTCATGCTGGTCGACAAGATCTTCTCTCTCGACGAAACGGCGATCACGGGCCTCCCGCTCATTGCGGTGGCCGGGGCGCTCAGGGCGATCGGTTTTCGTCTGCCCTGAGTTCCAATCCGAGCTTATCGCGAGAGCCGGTCCAGCACGTTTTTCGTGATCCGCTCGACCGCCGGGTCCTTGCCTTTGAGCCCGTGCGCCCAATCCGTGGAGCCGACCGTGACGACCGTGCCGCCTTGGGTGTAAGTGCCGAGCACGGCGTGGCCGAGCCTGCCTTTTTCCCAGCGGTCGTACCATTCGCAGTCATCGGGATGCCATCGGGCTTCGGCGGTGGCGAGGATCACGAAGGAGTCGGGCGCGCCGTCGCGGTGCGTCGGTTCGGGCTTGCCGGCGCGAATGGTGAACTCGCAGCCGTCGCATTCGTAGCCGACGATCGTGTCCTTCGAACCGAACGTGTCGCCTTCTTTCAGTCCGGTTCCGGCGAACAGCCAATGATCGGGCCGGTGAACATTGTACGCCCCCGACCCGTCCATGAATTGACCGTGGCTTTTGTGGTAGCCGCCGTGGAGGAATCCGACACCCGTCAGCAAGTTTTCCGGCCGTTTCACGAGGTGATGGCTCCAGAGACTGCTCAAGTTGGCACTCCCGTCCGGTTTGTAGAGCGGGTCATCCTTATAGGTCTGTTTCCAGCAGACGAGAGCACGTCCGTGGTCTTCCGATCGGACCTGCCAGCAGACGGAGTTCCCGCTGAAGAACGCGACGTTTCCGCCCTTGGCGATGAATGCCTCCAGGTGGTCACGCATCGGGGCCGACCAGTATTCGTCGTGTCCCACGCTCAGAACCAATTTGTATTTGCCCAGGAGCTCCGGGTGAAACTCCAGGTCGGAGTTAACCGCGAAATCGAGAACGTAACCGTTCGCTTCCGCCCACGCGACGAACGGAAGCTCCCAGTTCCGGAACTGAGAACTTGGGGGACGGTCGAACGAAACGCGTCGGCCCTGAATCTTGTCCCGGCCGTTATACGCGTACAGGCTGTAGCCGCCCCAGTTGTTGTACGCGTTGTAGGTGTTCGTCGAGAGTTGCAGGAGGATCGGCGTCCGCTTGCCGGGCTCCGGGGAACGGACGACAAAAAACGCTTCGGACTTCGCCAGCGCGTTCCCGGGCGTTTCCGCGCCTTCCGTTTTCAAAGTGACGCTGTAGTAGCCCGATCGCCAGCTCTCGGGGATCGGGAAAGAGTACGACGCCGACCAGTGGCACCCTCGAGCGGAAGCGTCGGCGGGAACCGATTGGACCTTGCCGGAGAATCCCGAACGGGTCGAAACGACCTCTCGGCTGGTTCCCTCGCGGGCAATCTCGACCGAAAACGTTGTCGATGAGGCCGAGACCTGAAGCGACACCGTCTCACCTGGAACGTAACTGAGCCGGTCGGTGTAGCCCTCAACAAACGGTTTTGGCGGGAGATCCGCCGCCTCTGCCGAGACCGAAAGCGCAAGGAGAACAGCGGGTAATACGCGTCGCCACACCGGTCAGACTCCCGATAAAAAAGGGGGAGGCGGGGCGAGTCGAGACCACGTCCCGCCCGTCGTGGAGTTGCCCAGGACCGGTCGTTAGTCGTTGTCGTTAGTGCGGGCGGAGGCGGTGGAACCTTCGAGGATCTTCTCGACGGATTTGACAAGTTTTTCCATGGCGAACGGCTTACGAATGTAGTCTCGAACACCGAGCATCTCAGCGTAAGCGCGGTGCCTGCTGCCTTCG
>JAYUFP010000621.1:0-4652 GCA_043738665.1 Isosphaeraceae bacterium | reverse complement strand
CGGGACTATCGCTTCGCCTCGAACAAGATGGTGACGATCCACAACGGGGCCGACCCTTCCCGGTTTCAACCCTCGTTGCCGTTGCGGAAGCAGACGCGAGATCGCTGGCAGACGGCCGAAGACACGCTGGTCTTCGGGTCGCTCCGGCGTTTCGTGCCGGAGAAGGGGCTGGACCTGGCGATCGAGGCGTTTCGCCGTTTCGTCGAGGTTCATCCGGAACGCCACTCGATACTGGTTCTACTTGGAGAGGGTCCCGAAGAGGTTCGCCTCCGCGAGCAGGCCGAAACGTTAGGACTGCGTGGTCGGGTCCTTTTCCCTGGTTTCACTCGCGAGCCCTGGCTGGTCTATCCGGCGATCGACGTTTTCGTGATGCCTAGTCGCGATGAGTCGTTCGGGATCGCGCTGGCCGAAGCGATGCTTTGCGGGTGTCTCCCGATCGCGACCCGGGTCGGAGGCGTGCCGGAGATCCTCTCTTCGCCGGAACTCGGCTGGCTCGTCCCTCCGGAAGACACCGAGGCGCTTGCCGTCGCCATGGCCGAGACGGCGAACCTCGCGATTGAAAAGGCCGAGGCGATGCGGCGTCGAAACTCGGCGCACATTAAAACATTCTTCGACTCTTCCGTACAATATTCGAGAATCGTTGACGAGCTTGAGTCGTGAATTCGGCTCTTCCACCTTTCACCTTGCCGGGTCTCGCCAGGAACGCTGTCCGCCATGGCCACGGAAACTCTTCCAAAAACTAGACTTACATCCCGGTCGACGGACGGACCCCTCCGTGTGGCCCTGGTGGGTTGCGGGGCGGTCGCTCGCGAGTTCCACCTTCCGGTGCTGGCCGGTCACGACAAGGTTCGGCTCGTCGCCTTGGTTGATCGGGCTGTCGGAGGGGCGAAGGAACTGGCGGCGGCTTACGGGGTCGGGACCGTGCTCGGCGACGCGGAAGGGCTCGACGCCGACACTGTGGACGCGGTCGTGATCGCGACGCCGCCCTACCATCACGCCGGCGCCGCAATCTCGTTCATGAAGCGAGGGCTTCATGTGCTCGTCGAAAAGCCGATGGCTCTTTCCGTCGCGGAAGCCGAGGAGATGGTCCGCGTCGGCGAAGAACACGGGGTCGTCTTGAGCGTGGGGCTCTTCCGACGAATCTTGCCGAGCGTCCGCGTTCTCAAGGCGATGGTGGCCGGGAACGTTTACGGGCGACCGGTGGGCTTCGACATCGCGGTCGGGGGGTTTTATAACTGGCCCGCGGCGACGCTCGGCAACCTCAAGAAGGAGCAGGCGGGGGGCGGCGTGCTGATGGACATGGGAGCCCATGTCCTTGACCAGTTGCTGTACATTTTGCCCGGCGAAGCCCGGGTACTCGAGTCTCGCGACAATGCGCTCGGGGGAGTCGAAGCCGACTGCGAGCTGACCGTGCGGATCGCGCTCGACGGAGCTGAAATCGAGGGTCGAATCTCTCTGGCACGGACGCGGGAGCTTCGCAACACGATCCGGATGGAGTGCGAGCGGGCCGTGCTCGATCTCCCTTTCAGTGAAACGCGTGAGGTGTCAGTCCTTCTGAAGGGACTCGACACTCTGGAGGATCCGGTTACCGGAGGTTCTCGGGCGTTCGCTCTGAAGGCTTCCTGGGCTGATTCGGCCGTAACGGTAGGATACGCGGCGTTCCGGGCGGAGGTCGATGACTGGCTCGGGGCGATTGATTCGGGCATTCCGCCGCAGCTCGACGGGCGATCCGCACTCGCGTCGATGCGGCTTATCGCCGATTCGTACCGGATTGTCCAGCCGCTGGAAGAGCCCTGGGTGAGTGGCGGGGTCGTCGCGGCGAAGTCTAACATGCGTGTGGAATCGGCGGGTCAGGGCCGGGTGCTGGTGACGGGCGCGTCGGGGTTCGTCGGGTGCCGCGTGGTCGAGACGTTGGTGCTGCGGGAAAAGCGCCCGGTTCGGGCGTTGGTTCATAACCCCGGGAGCGCGGCAAGGCTGGCACGGCTGCCCGTGGAAATCATCCAAGGTGATCTGAAAGACCCCGAAGTGGCGCGACGTGCGGTTGAAGGGTGTGAGGCCGTGATCCATTGCGCGATCGGCACGGCCT
Source organism: Isosphaeraceae bacterium (assembly GCA_043738665.1). Classification (GTDB taxonomy): domain Bacteria; phylum Planctomycetota; class Planctomycetia; order Isosphaerales; family Isosphaeraceae; genus JAYUFP01. The sequence continues at coordinate 2,566 of JAYUFP010000621.1, read as the reverse complement.
GGGGTCAGCGTCGCGAGATCTTCGCGGTCACTGTCGGCGGGACGAAGCACTTGGCCGATGCGGCGCGTGCCGCGGGGGTCTCGCGGTTCGTTCATCTGAGCAGCGTGGCCTTGCATGATCCGGAAGTCCCCGGAGTGCTCGACGAATCGACCCCGATCTCGCCGCCTCGTGGCGACGATTACGCGGAAAGCAAATCCGCGGCCGAGATGGAAGTGCTTCGGGCCGCGGCTTCAGGCCTTCCCGCGGTGATCTTTCGGCCTGGCTGCGTGTTCGGGCCATTTTCGCAAACCTTCGTGATCCGCCCGATCCGCTTCATGAAGCAGGGCAGGCTGTTCCTCGTCGGCACGGAGGGCACCGCGTCGAATACTCTCTACATCGACAACCTTGTTCATGCGATCCTGCTGGGATTGGACGCCCCCGCCGAGTTGGCCCGCGGGGAAGTGTTTACGCTCAGCGACGGCGACTTGATGAGCTGGGAAGACTACTACGGATATTTCGCGGCCGAACTCGGCTATCAGGTGAAGACAAAGCCGCCGGCCGGGTCGGAGAATTCTCGAAGCGGAAAGTCAGGGATATTGCGTTCGCTCTGGAACGGGGGCTTATCGATCGCCAAGTCCCCCGAATTCCGAGGTTTGGGCCGCCGGGTGCTCGAAACCGACCCGATCGGGACCGTGCCCCGAAGTTTGCTGGAACGTTCACCGGGGCTTGATCGAAGACTCAGAAAGCTCGTCGGGGCCGACGCGGCGACGGTTTACCGGCCGCCGGCTCAGTCGGATCGTTCGGACGTCTATGAAGTGTTCCCGAGGCAGGCTCAGATCAGCGTGGGGAAGGCGCGGCGAGTGCTCGGTTACGAGCCGGTGGTGTCGAAAGATGTCGCCCTGGACACAACCTTGAAGTGGCTCCGCGCCGCGGGCCTGGCTTGAGAGGGTGCCATGACGGATTGCGAACGGAGCACCGCGCACCGACCGAACCCCCGTGTCGGCATCGTTCTCCCGACCTATAATCGGGCGACGTTTCTCCCCGAAGCTTTTCGGGCGATCCGAGACCAACACTTTTTGGATTGGGAACTCCACATCGTCGATGACGGAAGCCGTGACGGAACCCGCGAGGTCGTGGCGGAACTGGCAGGAACCGTCTCGCAGTCGGTCCGGTATCTCCACCAGGAAAACCAAGGGGCGGCCCGGGCGAGGAACGTAGGGATCGCGTCGTCCGCCTCGGAACTGCTCGCCTTTTACGATAGCGACGACGTCTGGCTGCCTCACCACCTTTCCGACTGTGTCGCGGAACTCGACAGGAACCCCGACGTCGACTGGATTTACACGGCGACGGCGGTGGTGGACCTTGAGTCCGGGTCGGTGATCAGTCCGAATGTGTTTTATGAGGCCTCCCGCCCGAAGCCGGTTCTGGGCCTGGCGACCGAGCAACGGGGGCGTTTGAAAATCCTGAGCGATCCTCGGTCAGTCGAAGTGGCGATCACCCACGGTCTCTATGCGGGGCTCCAGACCTCGGTCATCCGTCGGCGCGTCTTTCTGAAGACCCCAATCCCGGACTACCGCGTGGGCGAAGACCAAGTTCTGAACATGGTGTGTCTCAAAAAGGGTTATCGGGTCGGATATCTCGACGACCCCCAGGTTCTTTACCGAGTCCACGGCGCCAACCTCTCGGTACCGGGCGGATCCTCGCCGGAAAAGCGAATCGCGACCGTACTCGAGTTAGCGCGAGCATTCGACGGTTTGACCGAGCTGGCATCGCTGTCGCGACGGGAGCGAACGGCGTTGCGGAAACGGCTCGGGGACGAATATTTTTGGAATGTAGGCTATGCCTTGCAGGAAAGCGGTCGAGCTCGCGAAGCCCTAACAATGTTCCGGCAAGGGCTTGGATATTGGCCCTGGGACTTCTGGAAGTGGAAGACGTACCTTCTGAGTCTGGCGAAAGGGCTCGTTCCGAAGAAAAGCCCGGGCTCAGCGGACTCCGCCGCGCCACTGCCGAAATCGACCGCGAGTCGAGTGTCATGAGGCGATCGAACCTTGCCGAGCGATTTTCCTGATCCCCGGGCGATTGACGATATTCGACCGCTTCGGGATGGGCGAAGGATCTCGTGAGTTTGACGAGTTCGATGGTGGGATCCCGCCTCGAACGATCGCTTCGGGGCGAGGCGGCGAGGGTATGTCGGATCGTTTCTCGAACGTCGGTTCCGAACGGCTTGGGCTCCGCGCCTCTCAGGCGACCGGCTGTTTTCGTTTTCAAAGAGCCCGGGCGTCATGCGGGAGACTGTCGAACCAATGACTCGGACCCAACTCCGTGATATCGCCCTGATCTTGATGATCGCGGTCGCGCCGAGCATTTTCATGGCGTGTGACATCGTCCTTCGTAATCCTCGCTATCTGCAAGACTACACATTAGCCTCCAACCCCGACGCGATCCATTACGTGGTTCTCGGAAGGAATTTCTGGGCGCGAGGTGTTTATTCCCGCGAAGAGCAACCGCCGTTTACGCCCGACATTCTGCGGACGCCAGTCTATCCGCTGGTCGCCGGTGGGCTCGACCTGGCGTTGGGCGGGGTGTG
>JAYUFP010000620.1:0-13667 GCA_043738665.1 Isosphaeraceae bacterium | reverse complement strand
GGAAGGATTGGGCCGCGAAGTTCAGCGGGTACTCGGGAACCAATGCCGTCTGAAGCACGAACACGTCGGGAAGTTCTGATTTGAGGTAATCGAACCGGGCGATCAACTGGGCGCGGGAGTTCGCTTCGAGGAAGCCCCCCGTCGCCGACCAGATCTTCCCCAGGTTCGCGTGGGCCGAATTCGCCGTGGCGCGGGTGCCGTACACCGCCTCGAAGCGGTCTGCGAGCCCCGATTCGATCTTCGAGATCAGGGCCTGCGTCTTCCGCTCTTCGGCGAGGCGAAGGCTTTCCAGCGAGGCGCTGAGGATGAAGGCGAGGATGATCCCGATGATCACCATCACGATCAGCAACTCGACCAGGGTGAACCCCCGCCAAGGCCGTCGTCGCGGTCGCGTCCGCTCGGTTTTCGATCGTCTCATGGCGTCCGCCTCGCCTTCCCGCAGTGCTATGTCGTCTATTGGCTAAAATATGTCGATGGGTCCACAGAACTGCGCCGTCTCCCTTTTTGGAGAGGGACGGCACCTCCTCGATTACTGAAGCTTGCCGCTGTGGAAGTTGGTCAGGTTGTCCGCTTCAAGATTTCGGACCGAGGCGTCGCTGCTGTTCGAGAAGCCGTTCTGGAGGACGGTTAGCTCCGGAGAGCCACCCGGCGATGAGGCCGCGTACATGCCGCCGATACCGTACGCACCGTCGTTGCCCGGCGAGATGATTTGAAACGACTGGGCATTGATGTACGTCGGCGACTGGTTACTCGCCTTATTCGGAACCGAAAGGCCCGTCGTGTAAGGATTGGGCACCGGCGAAATGCTGATGACCGGCGAGGTTGCCGAGAATCCCAGCGGCGTGCAGAACGTCAGTGCCAAGGCCGTGCTGTTGCTATCGACGTCATTGGTGCTCGCCAGGTTGATGTCGTTGGGGTCATAGCCGGTGCCGTTGTTCGTGCTGAAGTAGGCGTAGAAACTCTGAGAATCCTGATGGCCGAGCGAGTCGAGATATCCGGGATTCGCCGGCACATAGCTTGAATTGCCTGTGTACCCTGTCGTAAAGGCGAGCCGGCTGCCGTCGAAGTTGTACAACGGTGCGTTACGATTCGCGCTGTACATTCCGTTGCCGACGATGCCATTCGAGAACGGGTTGACCGGGTCTTTGCCGAACCCGATCACGCTCAATTGTCCGTTTGCCTGCAATGGAATGCCGCCGAGGAAGAACACGAGGCACTCGTGACCCTCGAGAATGTAAGACTGGGTGAAATCTCTCACACCGTTACCGTTGAAGTCGTACCAGGGGCCGTTCGGCCCCCAGACGGCACCGGAGGTCGAGAAGGTGGCTTGCGGCCAGAATTTTCTCATCGCGTTCTGCGTGCGGTTGGCAAGTTGGCTCGGAGTGATGTCGACTGAGTTCATAGTGCCGCTATTGACGATGAGAGGGGCGGCACCGCCGGGGATGTAGCCATTCTCGTTCAAGATGATCCGGCTGGGCGGGTAGTCGCCGTACTTGCTTTTGAAGGCCTCAAGGGCTTGGGCGATCGTGTTGATCTCGGCCTGCACCGTGGCGTTTCGCGCGGCACGGACCGCCGCGCCGATGGCGGGGACCAACAGCGCGATGAGCGTCGCGATGATCACCACGACGACGAGTAATTCGATCAGCGTGAAGCCCCGCCGCCGACGGTTCATTTTCAAGAGTGGTCGGTTCATCGGTCCGTTCTCCTCTCCGGGATCAAAGGCTTTCGCACAGGGCGTTCACGTTCACGGCGTCAATTTGTGTCGTCCGAAGCCCGCGGGTCGTCCCCGATAGAGGCGCGAACCGATGGCGTTCCGGGCGGCCGGCGGGCCTGCTTGAGGCCGCCCCGCCGGTCTTCTGCGTGCTCAATACGCGGTCCCCGAACGGGACCGATGGTGTCTTTGACGGCCCGTCCGCCGTCTCAGCCCGACAGTTTTGTAATCAGGGTGATCAGCGGCAAGAACAACGCGATCACGATGAACCCGATGATCCCGCCCAGGACGACGATCATGATCGGTTCGAGCAAGCTCACCAGCGACTCGACCAGGGCTTCCACTTCTTCGTCGTAGTTGTCGGCGATTTTGTTAAGCATGGTGTCGAGGTCGCCGGTCTCTTCGCCGACGTCGATCATGTTCACGACGATGTCATCGACGATCCGGGCCTCCCGCAAGGGCTGGGCGATCGTTTCGCCTTCACGGATGCTCTCGTAAATTCGCGTGAACGCCCGCTCGAAGACCTTGTTGCCCGCGGTGTCACGCACGATGTTGAGCGACTCCAGGATGGGCACGCCCGATTGCACGAGCGTCCCCAGGGTCCGCATGGTCCGCGCCACGGTCGACTTCTCGACGATCTGCCCCATGACTGGGATCATCAAGAGGATCCGGTCGCAGATGTATGCCCCGGTGTTGTTCCGATAGAGCAGCTTGATGAACACCCAGAAGAACAAGGGCGAGAGGAAGACCATGTAGAAGTATCTGATCAAGTAATGGCTCGCCTCGATGAGGAAGGTGGTCATCTTGGGGAGCGGCACGCCGAAGTCGAGGAAGATCGCCTCGAACTTGGGGATGATGAAGTAAAGAATGAAGCCGACGATCACGCAGGCGACGAAGATGACCACGATCGGATAGACCATGGCCGACTTGATCCGCCGCTTGAGCGACTGACTCTTTTCCTTGAAGTCGGCGAGGCGCTGAAGGATCGATTCGAGGGCGCCGCCCGCTTCGCCCGCCTTGATCATGTTGCAGTAGAGCCGGTCGAACGCCTTGGGGTGCTTGGCGAATGCCTCGGAGAGGGTCTGGCCGCTTTCGATGTCCTCGACGACGTCATCAAGCGCGTTCTTGAGCACGCCCGGCTTGCACTGGCCTTCGAGGATCTTGAGGCTCCGGAGGATCGGCAGACCGGCGTCTTGGAGCGTCGAGAGCTGTCGGGTGAACGTACAGAGCTGTTTGGTCGAGATCTTGCCGATCGTGAACGACTTCTTCTTGCGCCTGCCGCCTTTCTTGACGGCCTTGCCCTTCTTGGCCCCTTTGGCGCGTTCGGAGATCTTGGTGACGAAGAACCCCTTCTGGCGGATCAGTTGCTGGGCTTCTTCCTGGGTGGAGGCGTCGATGGAGTCCTTGACCTCGCGGCCGGTCCGGTCCATCGCCTCGTACTGATAAGTCGGCATAGCTGGGGTTCCTCTCGGGTCGAAGCCGGGGTGTCTGTCTCGCCCGTCGGGGGGTTCGCGTCAAGGTCCGCCGTCGGTGTCCGGTGCGATCAGTCGCTCACATGTCGTCGAGGATCGTCTCGCGGACGATCTCCTCGATCGACGTCAGGCCGTCGTGGATCGATTTCAAGCCGGTCTCGCGGAGCGTCCGCATGCCGAACTTGCGGCAGGACGCACGGAAGTCGTCGAGTGAGCTCTCGTTGACGATCATCTCCCGGAGGGTGTCGTTCATGACGAGAAGTTCATAGATGCCCATGCGTCCTTTGTAGCCGGTGTTGTTGCACTTGTCGCAGCCTTTGCCGTAGAAAAACGTCTTGCCGGCGGCGGTCTCCGGCGTGAACCCCAGTTCCATCAGGACTTCGGCCCCCGGCATGAATTCGGTCCGGCAGAAGTTACAGATTTTTCGGACCAGCCGCTGGGCGAGCACCGCCTCGACGGTGGCCGTGATCAAGAACGTCGGCAGACCCATGTCCCGCAACCGGGTGATCGCCGAGGGGGCGTCGTTGGTGTGAAGCGTGGTGAAGACGACGTGGCCGGTGAGCGACGCCTGAATCGAGATCTCCGCCGTTTCGAGATCCCGGGTCTCCCCGATCAGGATCTTGTCGGGGTCTTGCCGCAAGATCGCCCGCAGGCAGGCGCCGAAGGTCACCCCGATGTCCGGGTTGATGGGAACCTGGATCAGGCCGTCGATCTCGTACTCGACGGGTTCCTCGGTCGTGATAATCTTGTCTTCGATGTGGTTGAGCTCGTTAAGCGTCGCGTAGAGGGTGGTCGTCTTGCCTGACGAGGTCGGCCCCGTCACCAAGATGATGCCGTTGGGCTTCTTGATGATCTCGCGCCAGGTGAGCAACGTGTCCGTCGGCATGCCGATCTTGTTCAGATCGAGCTGGACGACGGTCCGGTCCAAAATCCGCAGGACCACGCTCTCGCCGAAAAGTGTCGGTAATGTTGAGACGCGGATGTCGACGTTATTGTTCCCGATCGCGAGTTGAATTCGGCCGTCCTGAGGGAGCCTCCGCTCGGCGATGTCGAGGTTCGCCATGACCTTGATGCGGCTGGAGAGCGCGGCGGCGAGGTGGCGCGGCGGCGGGACGAGCTCGTAGAGCACGCCGTCGACCCGATACCGCATCTTGTATTCCTCTTCGAACGGCTCGAAGTGGATGTCCGACGCCTTGTCGCGGATCGCCAGCAGCAGAACCATGTTGATCAGCTTGCGAACCGGCGCGGCCTCGGCCATTTCTTCGATGGCTTCGAGGTCGATCGTGTTCGTGTTGCGGTTCTGGAACGCCGCCAGACCCTTATCCTGCTCGATCTGCCTGACGACGTCCTGGATCGATTCCTGGTGGCCGGCGTAGATCCGCTCGATCGTCGCCATCACCTCCGACTCGGCCGCGATCACCCCTTTGATTTCGACCCCCAAAAACATCCTCAAGCTATCAAGCGTCGATGGGTTCTGCGGTTCCGCGAGGGCGACGGTGACGCTCTTGTCCTTCTTGTTCTGGGAGATCGGCACGATCTTGTAGGCCGTCGCCATCGTCTCGTTCACGAGGTCCGTCATTTCGGACGGGATCGTCGTGTTCTCCAGCTTCATCACCTTCATGCCGAGCTGTTCGCCCAGCGCCTTGAGAACCTGGTCCTCCCGCGCCAAACCCAGACGGATCGCGACCTTGCCGAGCATCTCGTTCTCGGAACGCTTCTGCTCCTCAAGGATTTTCCACAACCCTTCCTCGTCGAGGTAGCCCATGTCGACGAGGATCGTGCCGAGTCGCCGCGCCATAACCACCCCTACCCGGTCCGGACCCGAAGCCCCGGCGAAGGGGCCTCCAGTGCCGAATCGAAAACAGTCTGGATATCGAGAAAGAGAGGCGATACCACGCCGGAATCACGGCGGGACCGCAACGGACTCAGACGGAAAGGCCGAAGCAAAAAGTGAAAACGGGCTCGGCCGGGCCGCTCCGAGGCGGCCCCAACCCCCCGAAGAGGCGGCCGCCCGTTCGACCGTGCGGCGAGCGGCGAAAGTCGTCCCAAGTGCTTTCGGAACCAAGACTACTCGCTATGGGAACTACGAACCGAACGTGACCGCGTGACACCCGCGAGTCAGGTTCTTATTCTTCTTCTTCCTCCCCCCCATCTTCGTCGAAGATCCCTTTTTTGGCGTTATCGATCCGTTCGCGAAGGTCATTCGGCTTGCGAGACTTGAACATGACTTCCTCTTCCTCGACCAGCCCCTGCCTCCAGAGGTTGAAAAGGCTGTCGTCGAGGAGGATCATGCCGTGCTTACGGCCGGTCTGGATCGAGGAGTCGATGCGGTATGTCTTGTTTTCGCGGATCAGGTTCGAGATCGCCGGCGTGACGACGAGCATCTCATAAGCGGCCACCAGGCCTTTGGGCTTTCTCGGCAAGAGTGCCTGCGCGAGAATGCCGATGATCGCCACCGAGAGTTGGGTGCGGATCTGGTCCTGCTGCTCCTGCGGGAAGACGTCGATGATCCGGTTTACCGTCCCTTCCGCCGAGTTCGTGTGCAAGGTTCCGAACACGATGTGTCCGGTTTCCGCCGCGGTGATCGCCGCGGAGATCGTCGCGAGGTCTCGCATTTCACCGACGAGGATGACGTCGGGGTCCATACGAAGTGCGCGGCGAATCGCCTCCGGAAAGTCGGGAACGTCGATACCGATCTCGCGCTGATTCACCAAGGACTTTTCATGCTTGTGGAAATATTCGATCGGGTCTTCGATCGTAATGATGTGGCGGTCCATGTTGTGGTTGAGCCAGTTGATCATGGACGCCAGGCTCGTCGTTTTACCCGAGCCCGTCGGTCCCGTGACCAGGATCAGTCCGCGAGGACGCTTGATCAACTCGCCGATGATCGTTGGCAGCCCGAGCTGTTCAAAGGTCAAGAACTCATTCGGAATCCGCCGCAAAACCATCCCGATGTTGCCGCGCTGCTTGAAGACCGCCACGCGGAACCGGGCCATGTCGCCGAAGGCGAACCCAAAGTCACAACCCCCAACCTCCTGAAGCTCTTGCTGACAGCGCTCCGGCGTGATGCTTTTCATCAACGCCGACGTGTCCGCCGATTCGAGAACCTTGGTCGCGAGCGGACGCATGTGACCGTGAAGACGGAGCATCGGAGGGCTCCCCACGGTCAAATGCAGGTCGCTCGCCCGTTGGGTCACAACGGTCTGGAGCAGTTTATCGATCAGCAGCGTTCCCATGGCCCAGTCTGTCCTCCGGCTGAGACTCCGTGGCGTCCGCCCTCTTCACTGAGGGACGTCAATACCCTTCCCCACGACACGGGAAGACTTGACTTTGTCTCACTATCCAGGTGTCAAACTTTACGGAGCCGGGAGTCCAAGGAGTTGCGGCCAAGGCGCCACATCCTTCCACCCGGTGCATTATTGGGGTTGAGAGACGCTCACTTCAAGCGTCGACCTCGCTGAAACGACCCCCGAATCGCGATGATCTCGATAAATCCTTAGAGCCAAAACCTCTGACAAGCCCGTTCACAGTATCGATCCGGACCCATGTCCGAAGATTGATTCGGTTCGAAACACCTGGCGAAACGTGGAGACGAATCACTTGGCGGACTCGGTCGGAGCGGGGGCGGTCAAGACGTCGTGTTGCGTGATTCGCAAGATCTCGTCAATCGTGGTGAGCCCTTTCATCGCCTTGATCATCCCGTCTTCGAACAGCGTGCGCATCCCCTGTTTGCGAGCCACCTTACGGAGTGACTGTGTGGACTCTCCCTTGAAAGTCATTTCGCGAATCGTGTTCGTCATGGTCATCAACTCGTAGATGCCCATGCGGCCTTTGTAACCGGTTTTGTTACAGGTCGCACATCCCTTGCCCTTCATGAAATTAGCCTTCTTGGCGATCTCGGGACGAAGTCCGAGGCCCGCCAGAATGTGCGCCGGCGGCTCGACTCTCTGACGGCATTTGATGCAGACTTTCCGCACCAAACGTTGCGCCATGATCGCCATCACCGAACTGGCCACAAGGAACGGCTGAATTCCGATATCGACCAGTCTCGTTACAGCACTGGGCGCATCGTTCGTGTGGAGTGTACTGAAAACCAAGTGTCCAGTCAGGGACGCCTGAATTGCCGTTTCAGCAGTCTCCTTATCGCGGATTTCGCCCACAAGGAGGATATTCGGATTTTGACGAAGCATGGCACGAATAATGCGTGCAAAGGTCATCCCGATCTTGGCCTTGACCTCACACTGGTTCACACCCGGAAGGTAGTACTCAACGGGATCCTCGGCCGTGATGATCTTCACGTCAGGGCGGTTGAGTTCGTTGAGTGCCGCGTAGAGCGTGGTCGTCTTCCCTGAACCGGTCGGTCCGGTGACGAGCAAGATCCCGTTTGGCCGTTTGATCATCACGGAGAACCGCTTCCAGTCCTCCTCACCGAACCCGAGATCCCGGAGGCCGACCTTGATGTTGTCGCGGTCGAGAATTCGCATGACGACCGACTGCCCGTGCGAGGTGGGCAAGACGCTGACCCGAAGGTCGATGTCCTTCCCGGCGACGAAAATTTTGATTCGTCCGTCCTGAGGTCGGCGCTTCTCGGCGATGTCGATCTGCCCCATGATCTTGATACGGCTGACGATCGACCCCAGTAGCCGCCGCGGGGCGCTGTCACGTTCCATGAGAACGCCGTCGATTCGGTAACGAATCCGGACACGGTCGGTGAACGGTTCGATGTGAATGTCCGAAGCGCGGGTGGTCACGGCTTCCTGGATGATCAAGTGGACCAGCCGGATGACGGGGGCATCGCCTTCTTCGAGAGTATTCGCCCCGCTGCCGGAGCGCCCGCCCGTCCCGCCGTCGTCGGCGAAGTCGATCGCGGTGTCAGTGAATTCCTGGAGCATCGAGTCGACCGACTCGGTTTCGCTCGTGGTGCCGCCGTAATATTTGTTGATCGCCTCGACGATCGCCTCCTTGGGGGCGAGGGCGACGGCGATCTCGCGGTTGAGGACGAACCGAAGCTTCTCGATGGTCTCGAAGTCGAGCGGATCGTGCATGATGACCTTGATCGAGCCCCCTTCGGAGGAGAGGGGCATCACGACGTTCTCGCGAGCGAGCGACTCGGGAACCAGTTCGATGACCGAGGCGGGGATCTCGATTTCTCGCAGTTCGATGAAGGGCATGCCGTGCTGTTCGGCCTTGGCCTTCATGATTTCGTCAGGGTCGGCGTAACCGAGTTTGGCGAGCGCCTCCTCGATGGTGACGTTCCCCATCCGCTGGGCTTCTTTAAGCTGGTCGGGGCCGATGACCCCTTTTTTAATGAGGATTTCCGTCCAGTCGCGGTTCTGCTTCGCCATGAGGATCCGGCTCCGAGTTGACGAAATGACGGTCGTGCCCGCGCGACCGGGCATTCCGGCGGGGCACCCCGATGGGCGCGAACTCGAACCGTCAGCGGTTCGTGAGCGTAAAGGGGGAACGACCGGTCCGCAAGTGAATTCATGCGTGATTGGGGAACTTCGTTTGAGTCGAAGACCGCGGATGAGAAAGATACCGAAATCGATAAAACTCAACGCTACCACAGCCCATCGGCCCCGGCAAGTCACGGGACGCGGGTGATTTGTGGATTGCGACAAGAGGTCCAATCGGTCTGTCCGACCACCACCGCAGGTCATTTTAGATGATGGTCGGATGGAGAACGGCCGGCCCCGGAATTTTTCCGGGGATCGGCCGCGTCGTTTTGAAAAGCTCGATTGCTCCGAAGGCTGTGATCAGCGGTCGCGGCTGATCGTCTGGCCCTCGGCGAGCGCGGCTTGCGCGGCGGCGAGGCGGGCGATCGGGACGCGGAAGGGCGAGCAGGACACGTAGTCCATGCCGACTTTGTGGCAGAAAACCACGCTGTCGGGGTCGCCGCCGTGTTCGCCGCAGATGCCGATCTTGAGGTGCTGACCGGCCTTTTCCTGCCGAGCCTTACGGCCCTTGTTCACGCCCATCTCAATCAGTTGGCCGATCCCGTCGATGTCGATCGTCTGGAACGGGTCGACGGGGAGGATCTTGGCGTCAATGTAGGCGTTCATGAACGACGTGATGTCGTCCCGACTGAAGCCGAACGTCATCTGGGTGAGGTCGTTGGTGCCGAACGAGAAGAACTCGGCTTCCTCGGCGATGCGGTCGGCGGTCAGAGCGGCTCGAGGGACTTCGATCATCGTACCGATGAGGTAGTCGACCTTGGTCTTGTGCTTCGCGAAGGCCGCGTCGATGACGGCAATGGCGCGCTTCTTGAGGTAGGTCAGTTCCTCGATCACGCCGACCAGCGGGATCATGATTTCGGGAAGGACGTCGATACCCTTCTTCTTGACCTCGATAGCCGCCTCGATGATCGCGCGGACCTGCATGTCGGCGATCTCGGGGAACTTGATCGCCAGGCGGCAGCCCCGGAGGCCGAGCATCGGGTTCATTTCGTGAAGCTGTTCGACTCGGCGGACCACTTTCTCGACCGGGATGCCGAGCTGCTTGGCGACCTCGTTCTGGCCGGCGTCGTCGTGCGGCAGGAATTCGTGCAGAGGCGGGTCGAGGAGGCGGATCGTGACGGGCAGACCCGCCATCGCCGTGAAGATCCCGACGAAGTCTTCCCTCTGATAGGGTTCGAGCGCGTCGAGAGCTTTCTTGCGACCGGCCTCGTCGTCGGCGAGGATCATCTTCCTCATGTCGACGATCCGCTGGCCTTCGAAGAACATGTGCTCGGTCCGGCAGAGGCCGATCCCTTCGGCGCCGAACTCACGGGCCTTGGTGGCGTCCTTGGGGGTGTCGGCGTTGGTGCGGACCTTGAGCTTGCGGACCTTGTCGGCCCAGCCCATCAGCTCGGCGAATTCCCCGGAGATGGTCGGGTCGACGGTCGGCACCTTGCCGATCATCACGTCGCCGGTTGTGCCGTCGATCGTGAGGAAGTCGCCCGCCTTGACGACGGTGTCGCCGAGCTTGATTTGTCCCCCCTTCTCATCAATCTGAAGAGCCTCGCAGCCGACAACGCAAGGCTTGCCCCAACCTCGGGCGACGACCGCCGCGTGACTGGCCTTGCCGCCGGTCGCGGTCAGGATGCCTTTGGCGAGGTGCATGCCGGCGACGTCTTCTGGGCTGGTTTCCTTGCGGACCAGCATGATCGGTTCGTTCGGGTGCTTCTCGGCGTGCTCGACGGCGGCCTCGGCCGTCAGGACGACTTTGCCGCAGGCGGCTCCAGGGCTGGCGGCGATCCCGCGGGCGACGGGGCTCTTCTTGGCTTTAGGGTCGAGCTGCGGAAGAAGGAGGTGGTTGAGGCTGTCAGGGTTGACCCGCTTGATGGCGGTGTGCTGGTCGATCAGCCCCTCTTTGGCCATTTCGACGGCGATCCGAACGGCGGCCGACCCGGTTCGCTTGCCGGTGCGGGTCTGGAGCATGTACAGGGTGCCTTCCTGCACCGTGAACTCGATGTCCTGCATTTCCTTATAATGGGTTTCGAGCTTGGCCCGAATGTCCATCAACTGCTTGTAGACCGCGGGCATCTCCTCGTGGAGCTGGCTCATCGGCTCCGGGGTGCGGATGCCGGCGACGACGTCTTCCCCTTGGGCGTTGATCAGGTAATCGCCGTAGAACTCGTCTGCGCCGGTGTTCGGGTCGCGGGTGAAGGCGACTCCGGTGCCGGAGCCTGCCCCCATGTTGCCGAAGACCATGGCCTGGACGTTGACCGCCGTTCCCTTCAGCCCGGAGATCCTTTCGATCCGCCGGTATTCGACGGCCTTCTTGCCCATCCAACTATTAAAGACGGCCATGATGGCCTTCCAGAGCTGGTCCTTGGGGTCCTGCGGGAAGGGTTCGCCGACGTGCTTCTCGTAAACCGCCTTGTACCGCTTGACAAGTTCCTTGAGGTCGTCGGCAGTGAGGTCGGTGTCGAGCTTGACGTTCTTTTCCTTCTTGAGTCCGGCGAGTTCGTGCTCGAAATGCTCGTGCTCGACGCCCATGGCGGTCGAGCCGAACATGTCGATCAAGCGACGGTATCCGTCATAGGCGAAGCGGACGTTGCCGGTCTTCTTCGCCAGGCCTTCGACCGAGGCGTCGCTGAGCCCCAGGTTGAGGATCGTGTTCATCATCCCCGGCATCGACAGGGCGGCACCCGAGCGGACGCTGACCAGCAGCGGGTCGGACGCGTCGCCGAACTTCTTGCCGTACTGGGATTCGACCGTCTTGAGCGCGGCCTCGACCTGGGGCTTGCAGCTTTCGGGGAGCTTGCGACCGGCTTCGTAGTAGTCGGCGCAAACCTCGGTTGTGATGGTGAAACCGGGGGGCACCGGGATGCCGATGCTGCTCATCTCGGCGAGGTTCGCCCCTTTGCCGCCGAGCAGGTTTTTCATCTCGGACTTACCGTCGGCCTTACCGTTGCCGAACGAATAAACGTATTTGAGCTTGTCGGTCATCTGAGTGAAAGGCTCCCTGACGGAAACGAACCGGTCGCGTTCGGCCGTCGCCCGTGCCGGTTCGAGAACGCGCAGACGCGCGGTTGTGAACGTAAATCCATAGAGGGCTAAACTTAACGGTTGCGCCGCCTGGCGTCAAGGTGCCGGCGTCCGTCGCGCCAGTCGTTCCGCTTCATCTTCCTTTGCCCGCAACGGATTGCGTTCGGGGCGGGGATGACCGGACGTCGATTCGCGATTGTCACCGTCAAAACAGTCGGTCCCGGACCCCTCTTAACGAAACGCCCGCTCGCGATCCGCGCCGACGACCAATCGCCCCCGGGGATGCTCTTCGCGCCAGCGGTCCCAGGAAATGGCCGGGGGGCGCGCGACTTGCCGGAGTTTGCGGCCCCGGTGTTTGCCGGCGATCGCCGCCAGGGCTTCGCCGTCGCGGACCCAGAGACTTTCGGTCCCGCGGTCGTAGAGCATCGGCGCGTCTTTGTGGAAGTAGCCGGAGACGCCCATCGTCACGCGTTCCCCTTCCACGACCGGGTCGAATACGGCGATTTTCCGTTCGGACGGTCCGATCGGTGAATAGGTCACGAGAAAAGGCTGGTCCCGGATCCGATCATTGACGACGAAAACACGTTCAAGGACGAGGATGGGATACGCCGTCGAGACCCCCGCGAGTTCGCCGCCCGCGACGTGGGCGTCTTCGGGAATCCTGTCCCAGATTGTGCCGCCGTTGAACTCGACGACGGGAAAATCGATCGCCTGGTAGACGTCGCGGCCTTCGGGCAGGGAGAGATGTTCAGGAGAGAAATCGCCCGGGTTGACCACGAACCATTGATGACCCGACCCATGACGCCAGCCTCCCCAGAGCTTGGCGAGTTCGCCATCGACATGGAACCAGTCGGCCGGGCGCTGGGCTGAGGAAAACTTGCGCTGAATTCCCGGGTAGCCGATCACCGCATTGGCCTCAGCGCGACGCAACTCTCGCTCGAGAACGCGATATTCGCCATAAAGCGTTCGCGAGAACGAAGCGATGAAGAGCAATAACGTGGCGAGGGCGGCCAGAATCAAACCGCGCGAGAGAAGCGATTTGGCAGGCTTCCGCACCGCGGGAGCCCGGTCGTGCTCGGGTTGAGACAAGGCGGCCTGGGACACGGGTCGACCTCCTTCACCTCGAAGGGTTCCGGTCTTTCCTGGTTGACACCCCCGACTCTGGAAACCTCGTCACGGTAACCCCGGAGTGCGGACACGTCAACCAAGTCGATTTCCAATTCAGGAGGGTTACAAAGTCGAAAAATCCTCGAAACGTGGCACGAAAACTAACCGCGGAGATCGCAAAGAACGCAGAGAGAAGCCGAGAGACAGACCGAGGATGTATTCGCCAATTTATCTCTCATTTCTTCTCGCTCTGCGTTCTCAGCGATTAATCTGTCATGACTTTGCAATCTTCCCGCTTCCCCATTCGCGCGGAGGTTCCGAACGGTCGTCAATCCAGAAGAAAACTCGCCGAGCAAGATCACCCGGCTGCCGGTCAACCCAACGTTTCGTCCCCCTCTTCATGATCGTTGTTGACGGACGGTGAGTTCTGCGAATCGGATTCAACAAACCGAGACGGGCCGGAAATCGGTATGATTCCGTCCGGCATGTCGCCACGGGAATGTCAACGGCGCGCGGGTAATTCGGCTTCGTTTTGCAGGATCGCTTTTTCGGCACAGACCCAACGCTTGATAACCCTCGTATGCCTATAATAAATCACGGTTTACGACTTAGGTCGTCGGGCCGTCGCGGAGCCCGGCTCGACCGGGACGGGGGCTGATATTCAACAAATAATGACACTCGTGTGTCTCCGGATCGACGCCGGGATTCGCTCGTGCGGCGGCCTTCTCGGTCGGGCGGACGCGGCGGGGAAATGGGTTCGTTCGGCGCATTTCAATGGGGCGAACAGGCGCAGCCTTCATCGACTTCCGCGCGGGGCGAATGGGTTCGTTCGGCGCTTCGACCTCGCTCGGCGTCGAAATCGGGATCGCGCGGTGTCGGAGTTTGCCCTCACAGTTTAACTTTGGC
>JAYUFP010000619.1:0-4658 GCA_043738665.1 Isosphaeraceae bacterium | reverse complement strand
CTTGCCCGAGCCGCTCCACGACTCGACCGTCCGGACGCTCTTGCGCGTCCTGGAGATCAAGGGTTACCTGTTCCATGAACTCAAGGGCAAGGCGTACGTCTACCGCGCCGCGGTCGAACGGACAAAAGCCCAGCGTCATGCCCTCAAGAGCGTGCTTTCTCGATTCTTCGGCGGGTCGGTCGAGGACATGCTCCTGCGACTGATCGAGGATGAGCGGATCACTCCCGAGCAGCTCGACGCCCTACGCCGCAAGGCCCCCACACCCAAGGGGCGGGGCGCGGCGCGTCGTGGTTCCGGGAACAAAACGACGGGAGAATGACCATGTTTGACTCCTTCGGCTCGGCGATCGTGGGGACGCGGGCGGCCTCGGCCGCGCTCGACGTGACCCTCAAGGCAACCGCGTTGATGACGTTGGCGTTCGCCTGCCATTACGCACTCGGCCGCCGACGCCCCTTGATCCGCTCCGCGCTCTGGAACGCATGTCTCGTCGGCCTGCTGCTGCTTCCCGCGGCCGGTCTGGCGTTCCCACGAATGTACGTGACCGTCCCGCCGATTCGGAACACCGAAGTTGAGGCGTCGCCGAGCCGGGAAGCGGCTCTCCCCGCGATCGCTTCGGCGGAGGAGACGGTGTTTCTCGCGTCGGCTCCGACCCGCCTGAAACCCTTGGCTCCGCGAATGACACCCATCGTCCCGGAACCGGCCCCGACGGCCTGGCAGAGGCCCAGGATCGACGGGATCGACGTCGCTTTCGGCCTGTACTTGTCGATCGCGACGTTTCTGGGAATGCGGCTCGCAGTCGCCTTGGCGGGGGTCGTCGGGTTGCGGCGGCGGTGCCTGCCGGTTGACGACTCACGTTGGACGGAGGCTCTGGATCGCTGGCGGGCTCGATTGGGGATTTCCCGCGACGTGGCGTTATTGGCGTCCGACCGGGTCTCGGTGCCCGTCGTCGTCGCCTGGTTCCGTCCGGCGATCATCTTGCCGAAGGGCTTGGTGGACGTGGACGCGGCGAATTCCGTTCTGATCGACGCGGTGCTTTTGCATGAGTTGGGCCACGTCAAGCGTGGAGATTTCGGCTGGAACGTCGTTCGAAAACTCGTGCAGCTCGTCTACTGGCCGCACCCGCTCGTCTGGCCGGTGGGGCGGGTGGTCGACCGGGTTCGAGAGCAGGCGTGCGACGACCTTTGCGTTCATGGCCTGGGCGGATCGGACGCCTACCGCGCCTCGTTGATCGAGGTCGCCGCCGGCCTGGTCCGGCGTCCCGAAACGGCAATGGGACTGGCGATGGCCCGTTCCACGAATCTGGAGCATCGCTTGGATTGGATCGACCGGAGCCGGGGAGCGTCGCGCTGCCTGCTCCGCTGGCCGGGCCGATTTTCGGTCGCGGTCACGGTCGTGATCGTCGCGGGAGTGCTCGGCTCAATTGAATTCGCCCGCGCGACGGTGAAAGCGGCCAGGGCCGCCGAGGAACAGAAGGCCGAGACCGTACCGGATCAGCCTCCCGCGATTGAAGTGACCGTCCGCGCCAAGGATACGGGGAAGGTGCTCGCAGGCGCGAGCGTACGGACCAGCATCGACATGGCCCATTACGCGCTGAAGGCCGATCGCGACGGTCGCGTCCGTGTCGACCTCTCGAAACGCACGTTCCGAGACACATTCAACATCGACGTCTGGGCCGATGGCTACGTTCAGCAGCGACACTTCTACGCCCAGAACGACGCCCGTTATCCGAAGATCCCCGCGAAGGTCACCATCGATCTATTGCCCGCGGAACAGACGCTCGGCGGCAAGGTGACCGACGAACAAGGAAAGCCGATCGCCGGGGTGACCGTCGAGATCTGGGGCTACCTCGGCGAAAAGAAGCAGAAGGACGAACTCGCCTACATGGTCGACGCCACCACGGACGCTCAAGGCCAGTGGCGCTGCCGGTGCTTCCGGGGGATGACGTTCGCTTATCTTCATCTGAAGCACCCGGATTACTTGACCGACGACAGTATGCACATGCGACGGCATGGTCGGCCCACGCCGTCGACTTCCGTCCATCCGGAAGAGAAGCCGATGGAGGGGCTCCGCGACTTCTCCGACGTGCAAATCATGACGCGGGGCGTCGAGATCGCCGGCGAAATACGTGACGATCTGGGGAGACCGATCCCGGGCGCTGAGGTCGGCTGGCTCGAAGTGAAAGACCACGACACCTTCCACGACGACATGCCGACGACAACGGCCGACGAAAAAGGCCGCTTCCGCTTCCCGCATGTCCGTTCGGGAAAACTGGTACTCCAGGTCAAAGCGAAAGGCCACGCTCCGGAGTTGAAGCCCGTCGAGGCAAAGGCCGGAGCCGAGCCGGTCGCGATCGACCTCGGACCCGCGCGTACGCTCGAAGGTCGCGTCATCGACTCTCAAGGGAAACCGATCCCCGACGCATTCATCGCGATCGATACCTGGCGAGCCTACCGCGCGATCGGCGTGTTTCTGAAGTCCGACGCGGATGGTCGGTTCCGCTGGGAAGACGCACCGCCGGACATGGTTCGGGTCAACGCCAGTTGTGCCGGTTTCGAGGGCGTCATCTGGCGGAACGTTTCAGCCCGTGAACAATCCCTCTTCATCCTCAATCAGTCGCTGTCGATCTCGGGCAGGATTCTTGACGCGAGGACAAACAAGCCAATCGAAAAGGCGATCGTCGAATTCGGCTTCCCGGACGCGAAGTCCGGCGAATATAAGTGGGGCGAGAACACTGGCGTGTACGGCTCTCAGGGAAGGCTTCAGGCGCAGGTCAACGTCGAGAGGACGCCCGAATTCCGCCTCAGAGTCCGCGCCGCGGGCTACGAATCGTTCGCCTCGCGGACCTTCCGCGCGGGCGAGCCATCCAGCGAATTGAACGTCAACCTGAATCCGACCGGGAAACCCGGCGACGACATCGTCACGGGGGTCGTCCATCGGCCCGACGGGACGCCGCTCGCGGGGGCGGAAGTCGCGATCACTTATCCGTTGATCGGGAGGAGCGCCTGGGTTCCCGTCGTTCACATCAAGGATGGAAAATTCCATTACATCAACGAAAGTTACACTTCGACGCAAACCGATCAGACGGGACGGTTCCGCATCACACGCGAACCCGACCCGCAAGGTGAGCATTTCGCCGTGGTCGTCCGTCACCCCGATTTTCAGGGAGAGGTTAACCGGGCCGCCTGGGAGGCAAACTCGACGATCGCGACAAAGCCTTGGGGGCGTATCGAGGGCGTGGCGCGAGTCGGGACCAAGCCCGCGTCCGGGGCGTCGATCGCTTACTTCGCCGACCGGCGGGCGATCGACCAGATGCCTTATGTCTCTGAGAGTGGCGAAACGAAGGCCGACGCCGAAGGACGTTTCATCATCGAACGGGTCATGCCGGGTGACGTCCGGGTCTCGATTCGCTCCGGCGAGGGGCCGAACGGGAACGGTTCGTCGTACGGCAAACTCATGGAGGTCAAGAGCGGCGAGACCACCCGAACCGAGATCGGCGGCAAGGGACGGCCGGTGATCGCGAAGATCGCACTTCCGACGGGGTTCGACCCCAAGGCGGATTACCTCGCCAATTCCCGATTCTCGCTACAGAGCGACCGCCCGATGGTCCCCTCTCCGAAAGAACGTCTATCGACGCAAGACGCGGCGTTGTCCGACTGGACCAGTCGGTGGATGAAATCGCCTGAGGGTTACGAATACCGCCGTCGTTACTACATGTTCAGCGATGTGAAGCTCCGTGATGACGGGACGATCCGCGTCGATGACGTGCCGCCCGGTGAATACCGCCTGAAAATTACATATAGCGCTGAGACGATCTATGGAGGACTCACCGCGCCCGAACGGATCGCCTTCGTGAACAAGCAGTTCACCATCCCCGAGATCCCCGGAGGACGCACCGACGAACCGTTCGACCTCGGCGTTTTGCATCCGATGGTCAAGCAGACCCTGAAGGTCGGGCAACCCGCTCCCGCGTTCGACGTTGAAACTCTCGACGGCGGTCGCGTGAAGCTGGCCGACTTTCGCGGCAAGTACGTGCTGGTCGACTTCTGGGCGACCTGGTGCGTGCCTTGCATCGCCGAGATTCCCGACCTCAAGGCCGTTCACGACCGCTTCGGCAAGGACGATCGGTTCGCGATGCTCAGTCTCAGTTTGGATGCCGCGAAGGACGCGCCCCGGAAGTTCGTCGCCGAGAAAGGGCTGCCGTGGAAGCAAGGATTCCTCGGCGAGTGGGCCGAAGGGGGGGTGCCGGAAGACTATCACGTCGAGTCGATCCCCGCGATGTTCCTGGTCGGCCCTGACGGCATGTTGAAGGCGGCGAATTTGAGAGGCGACATGATCGGCGCGGCTGTCGCGGAGGCTCTGAAGCAGCCTTGAAGCGCGGGGACTGCTGGGATGACCTCTTTGGTGTGTGATGCTTTGCTGACGTTTCTTGAAAGCAGGAGCGAAGTCCCGCACTCCAAGGTCAGGGCTGTTTCGTTTTCAACGAACCACGATGGCCGATGCTCGATGGTCAATGACCAACGGAAGACTGGGAGATCTGGGGTAGATTGCAGTCTCAACTTCTTGGTCATTGACCATAGGGCATCGGCCATCTTGTGAACTCCACGGCGAAAATGAAACCGCCCTGACGGGTGCGCCAACGGATTCTGGCGGAGTCGTCT
>JAYUFP010000618.1:0-4658 GCA_043738665.1 Isosphaeraceae bacterium | reverse complement strand
CGAAGCCAATGTCAAACTGTAACGGCAGTCGTACTTACCGACTCAACCCGAGCGTTTCCCCAAAACGAAGCCAATGTTAAACTGTAACGCTTGCCGGGAGTCGAGAATGAACCGCGACGCGAGCGAGTCGAACGTCGGAACGCGCTTCGTGGGTCGAGTTTGTCTCGCCGCTCGCCTTTGTTTTCGATGGACCGAAATAACGAATGCCCGATGTTCAATGACCGAAGGAAAAATAAGGGATCTGGGGACGATCGCGGTCTCATTTCTTGGTCATTGTCTATCGGGCATCCCAAAAACTTTCTTGCCTGTTCCTCAGAACGAATCCGCGGACACGACTTCCTTCCCGCCTCGGGACCCCAGGGCCTGGTAGACACTGGGGTTAATCGTGCTCTTGATGAAGTGAACCGAGCCGTCGGCGAAAAGGAAATTCACTCCGCCGGGGTGGCGGCTCCAGTAGTCCTCGACGTGCGCCCGCGGGTTGTTCGGGGTCCTTGGAAGATTCTCAAGGCCGATCGGCCCGAGGATCATCGTGAACGACTCCTCCGGGTTGGCCTGGAATGTGTCGGTACCCCCCTCCACCGACGAGGTCTTGAAAAGCCATCCACCCACCGCGCGACCGGTCCAGGTCACGTAGCTGAGGTTGTGGCTTCGCTCGCCGATGGCGAACGTGTTGCTTGAGCCGTCGGTGAGCTGGGCGAAGCTAATCCTGCTATTCCGGAAGAACATTCCGTTCCCCGCCCCCGGGGCACCGCCGATCTCCCCCGTTCCGTACATGCCGACGTAATTGGCCGCGCCCACGGTGTAAACGGTCGTCGTGTTCGACGGGTCGCGGACCGGCACCGTTATCGGCGTCGCGTCGGAGGGGCAGAGGAAACCGCCCACCCTCAGCAGTTGGGCCGTCGCGTTGGCCGGGTAGGTGAGGGTCAGGTCGAAATTGATCGCGTTGAAGACCGATTGCTGCTCGAGTTGCGGCAGGATCATGCTCGCCCAGCCCCAACCCGGCCCGAGGTCGTCCTCGGCGGTGCCGGCGTCACCGGTATCGGCGCGCCAGAAACTGCAATACCCGGGTGGAAACGTGTTCCGGGTATCGTGATAGTTATGAAGGGCGATGCCGATCTGCTTGAGGTTGTTCACGCAGGTCGCCCGCCTCGCCGCCTCTCGCGCCGACTGTACGGCCGGCAAGAGCAACGCGATCAAGACGGCAATGATCGCGATGACGACCAGGAGTTCAATCAATGTGAACCCGTGCTCGTCGGGGGTCCACCTTCGGCTTGTTTTCATGGCCTTTTCCTAATATGGGGAATTGATGACGGGATGATTTTCAAAGTAATGTCGATCGGACCCGCGTGAGCGGGCGCGAATGGTCCCGGGACGTGACGTACCACGTCCGCGGTTCCGCGGAACGTCCGGAACCCGATGGGTATTAAAACGGCGCACAGGGCGGCCTGAGCCCGGTCGATCGAAACGAAGCCGCACGCACAGGAGAACCCGGCGAAGTCGGGTCGAACCGATTCCGATCAGACGACCGGGAAGAATTTCGAAGGGGGGCCGCGGGGAATGAAAAGCCGCGGACGTGGGCCGGGGGCGAACGTCATCGCGACCGGAGTCGCCAAATCCCGGGGTAAGAGGATGGCGACATCGACACCGAGATCCGGTACGACCTGTCCTTGAGCAAGGAACTGGCAGACGGGACAGTCGTCCGACGCTTGATGCGAACTCGGACCGGGCCCGTGCGAATGGTCATTACGCGCGAATGGAGTCAGTCCGGTGCCGTGCGACCAGCCCGGGAGCGCGTGCAAACCCGGCCCGCAGAAGGTCACCGCGGCGTGCAAACCGATCAAGGTCGCGAGCAGGGCGTTACGGACCGATCGAGTCATCACCACCAGAAGAGGAGATAAGGAAAGCGTCGGGGAGAACGCTTCGTCACCTGTCCGAGAACCCGACGCTTGTAATGTGGACTGAATTCCGACCTGCTGTCAACGGGACTTCGCCAGGGCTGTTTCATTTTCGATGAACCGAGATGTCCGATGGTCAATGGTCAATGCCCAATGAAGGACTGAGGGATCTGGGGATGATCGCGGTCGGATTTCTTGGTCATTGACCATCGGGCATCGGGCATTGACCATCGGGCATTGACCATCGGGCATCTTGAGAACTCCAACTCGAAAACGAAACAGCCCTGCGGGACTTCGCACGAGGATTGCAAAGTCCGTCCTTCTCCCCCCCGGGAGAAGGTGCCCGTAGGCC
The DNA here is from genome assembly GCA_043738665.1 of Isosphaeraceae bacterium. Taxonomy (GTDB): domain Bacteria; phylum Planctomycetota; class Planctomycetia; order Isosphaerales; family Isosphaeraceae; genus JAYUFP01. The sequence continues at coordinate 2,411 of JAYUFP010000618.1, read as the reverse complement.
GGATGAGGGTCTCCGGGTTGTGGCGTCCATCAAAAGACCCATCATCCGCCGCTTCGCGGCACCTTCTCCCGGGAGGAGAAGGGTTAACGTCGGACTTTGCAATCCTCCTGACGTTTAAGCGGCTGTCCTTCCCCGTGACTTCATTTGGGGGCTATAATCCACATTCTTCCGTCGGTGCGACCGTGGTCAGTGCTGGAAACCGTGCCCGACTTGCCCCTTATGCGTCAGCGTTTTCCAGGCTCCTCTTGACGACCATGTGACCGGGGCCGACCTCGACTCTCCGGTTTCCGGCCTCTCCCTCGTTCATAAGTCCTGAGTCGAATCTCAACATATCGTGGAATCCTCTCGTACAAGAATACGCGGATAAATCCGCGCGGAGCTCTCGCCGAATGACCAAGCCGAGAAGACAAAACCGGGTGTTATTAATTGGTTTTGCGCTCGTGCTGACGGCGATCGGCGCGTGCGGTTTGCTGTGGTTCGGTCGGTCGACCAACCCTTTACTCGAGGCCGAAAGCGCCTACCGGAAGGGCGATTGGGACCGAGCCGCTTCGCGCGCCAGGGACCGCCTGAAGTCGGCGAAAGATGACTCCGAAGCGCTGCGAATTCTGGCGAGAACCGCGGCCAGAACGGGCCGTGACGACTCCGCGCTCTCCCTGTACCGGAAACGGCTCAAAGGCGAGGGGATGACGACTGAAGATCAATACCTTTTAGGTTTGGTCATGGGCCGGAAGGGGAACGCGGACCTGGCGTTCAAGATCTGGGAGCACGCCGCGAACACTCCGCCGGACCACGCCGAGCTTCTCGACGGGCTTGCCAGACTCTCCGCGCAAAAAAATCACATTGAGGAAGCCGCCGAACTGGCCGAACGCCTTCACCGATTGGAGGGATGGGAGGCGCGCGGATCGATCATGCTGGGGACGTTTCGGTCAATGATGGATGACCCTTCGGGAGCCGTCGGGGCCCTTGAAGAGGGAATCAAAATCGACGCTGAAGCCGGTACCGCCCCGTTTACACCTTCGCAAAACGTCAAGCTTCTCGCCCGGAACTTTTTGCGACTCGGGCGGCCCGGGGAAGCCCGGCGAGTGCTCGCGACCAAATTGTCACCGTCTCAAAACAGGGCACCGGAAATCGACCGCGAAGCCTGCTGGCTCGCCGGCCGGGCCGACCTCCAGGAAGGCAAGACCGTTGAAGCCGCCGCCTGGAACGCGAAAGCCGGGGAGTACCGGCGCGAGCACCCGTTGATCCCCGAACCAAGCCCTTACGTGGGTTCAAAACGTTGCGAATCCTGTCACGGGACCATCAGCAAGACTTATTCAAAATCTCGACACGCCAGGAGTTTTCAACGGGGCGCCGGCCTCCTCTCACTGCCCCGACCCGATCACCCGTTGACCGACCCCGATGACCCCAAGGTCACGCACGCCTTCGAACAAGACGGCGAGCAACTTCGCGTCCTGACCCGCGTCGATGATACGGTCTACAAGTTAGTCGTTGATTTCGCGTTCGGTACGCCGGAGCGATACCTTTCCATGGTCGGACGCGATGAAGAGGGCGCCTACCGGGCCGTCCGGCTCTCATACCACCATAACGGGGCCGATTCCGGGTGGGACCGAACCGCGGGGGACGCGGGAGACATGGCCGGACACTCGAACGTTCGGGGCCAAAACATCGACACGCGGGACGGGGTTGTGCGATGCCTCGGCTGCCATGTGACGAATGCCAGGGATTATCGAAGTCCCGAAAAGGGACACGTTTTGCAAAGCCAGGCCGCGGCCGACTCGAGCATCGGTTGCGAGCGCTGTCACGGACCGGGGGCAAACCATGTCGCCGCTGCAAAAACGGATATGGTCCATGACACCGTGGTCAACGTCGGCCCGGCTTCGGCGCAACTCGTCAGCGCCCAGTGTAGCGAGTGTCACATCGTCGGCGACGCCGGCGAGATCAAGAAAGCGCCGGATGACCCCCGATTCGTTCGCTCGGCAGGTCTGACCTTCACCTTCAGTCGATGCTATACCCAAAGCGCGGGGGCACTGAGTTGCCTGACGTGTCATGACCCGCACGGAGACTCTTCCCACGATCCCGCATTTTATGAGGCGAAGTGCCTGCAATGCCATGAGGCCGGGGACCAGTCGAAGACCGTCTGCAAGGTCAGCCCGTCCAAGGACTGTCTGGGGTGCCACATGCCGAAACTTCCCATGCCCGTTCTTCACAACCGTTTGACCGACCACTTCATTCGCGTGCGACCAGGGGTCAAGTCCGTCTCGGGAGACCCCGTCGGCGCTGAAATAATGCCGGTCCCCTGACTGCTGAGAGTCGAGGAACCGGCATTGTTGGGAAACGGTCATTTCACACTGCCGGGTTGGTCCCCGACAAAAGGCGGATCAATAGGCGTCGGAGCTGATCACTTCGCCGCC
>JAYUFP010000617.1:0-4663 GCA_043738665.1 Isosphaeraceae bacterium | reverse complement strand
GTCGACCTGGGTAAAGGCGAGGTCGGCCTCTCGCGGAGCAGGGCTCCCGACTGGAAGGTGACGGTGGTCGACACCGGCCTTGAAACCCAGACCGGCGGACGGATCAAGGCGCTCGATCCGATCCTCCGCGAAGGGGGCGCGTTCATGGCCACCTACGGCGACGGCGTCGGCGACATCGACATCAAGGCCCTCGTCGCGTTCCACCGCGCCCACGGCAAGCTCGCGACCATCACCGCCGTGAGGCCCCCCGCCAGGTTCGGGGCTCTTGTCTTCGAGGGCGACAAGATCGTCGAGTTCTCCGAGAAGCCCCAGATCGGCGAAGGCTGGATCAACGGCGGATTCATGGTGCTTGAGCCCGGAGTGCTCGACTATTTGGATGGCCCCGGCTCGGTGCTGGAACGGAGCCCCATGGAACGCCTCGCCCAAGCGGGCCAGCTCATGGCCTATCGCCACCACGGCTTCTGGCAGCCGATGGACACGATCCGCGAGAAGCAATACCTGGATACCCTCTGGCGGGCGGGCGAGGCGCCTTGGAAGGTTTGGTAGGGCGATGGCCGATGGCCGATGACCTGCCGACGCGGAGCGTCGAAGACGGCATTCCCACGGCAGAGCGTGAGAACGAGTCGGAAAATTGGAATAAGCTCGTTATACGATGATTTTTTCGGGGCTATTGGACCGAAATCAGGGCGTTTTGCCTCGAATTGTTCTCGAACTCGACGCATAAGCAATTTTACGCGTTAAGTCTGCCAGAAGCCGCGGTGAGCCTTGCAACCTCGCGAAGTAACCCGATGAGCTTGGCTGTTAGGCGAAAGGTGGTCGCCGATGGCGAAGTGGTGGTGGACGATCAGCGGGGCCCTGGCCGGTGCTACCTTAGCCCTCCTCGCCATGATCTTCTGGTTCTACCTGGAGAGGTCGGACTTCGGCACCAAGGAGCCCAACTACGGCGGTTACTGGTCGATCGCGGTGCTCGGCGCACTGGTGCTCATCTCTCCACCTGGGGCTCTGGTCGGCGGTATCGTGGGCTACTTGGTTGGACGGCGGCTCGGCCGCTCAGGGACGGCGAGCCGTAAGGGAGACACGTCGCAGGCCGGCGGCGCATCCGGTGCTTCGCCGTGAGCCTATTCCAGTTTTCTGTTCCATTGCTACTCACGGGCCTACCAGGAGGATTGCAACGTCCGTCCTTCTCCCGGGGGGAGAAGCTGGCCGGAGGCCGGATGAGGGTCCCATGGCTCCGCTTAAGGCAAAAGAACCCTCATCCGCCGCTTCGCGGCACCTTCTCCCGGGGGGAGAAGGTGGCCGGAGGCCGGATGAGGGTCCCAAGGCTCCGCTTAAGGCAAAAAAACCCTCATCCGCCGCTTCGCGGCACCTTCTCCCGGGGGGAGAAGGGTTAACGGCGGACCTTGCGATCCTCGTGATGAACGTCGTGGGGAACGTTTCGGATCGAAGATGGACCGCACGGCGGACCTTACAAATTATTTTTCGGAATCACAGAACAACTCGCCCTGATTTTCAGATGGTATCTCCTGGAGGGCTCCGCCGCCGTTCCGCGCCTGTGTCGCGAAGGGACGTTCCCCGGCAGCCCCTTTGAGGAGTCACACCATGAGCATCTGTCTCGCCCCGCCTCGCTCTCCGCAGGTCATCTCGGAAGACAACATCCCGCGGAAAGGTTCCGGCGGGCCTCGGACCGCTGAGGGGAAGGAGCAGTCGCGGCGGAATTCCCTCAAACGGGGGCTTCGCTCCAGGATCGTCTTCCCCGACGACCTTGCCGATCTTGTCGAATCGCGCATCGCCGCCTTCTCCGACGAATTCGCTCCGCGGTGTACTTATGAAGCGATGCTCGTCCGGGACATGGCCGTTTCGTCGGCTCGGTTCGAGCGGTGCGCGTCGCTCTCGGTGGCCGACTTGATCCGCTGCGCGGACCGCGCCGCGTATTGCTGGGAGCAGGACCGGATGACGACGGTCGCCAACTTCGCCTGCCGACTTTCCAAGGACCCCCAGCGGATCGCTCAGGGCCTCGAAGGGTCGCGGCATGGCTGCGACTGGCTGATTGAGAACTGGGAACTGCTCGGCGCGATCGCCCGCGAGACCGGCCGCTGGGACGACGACCAGCGCCGGTTGGCGTTCGACATGCTGGGAGTCCCTCGCGAGCTGCGCTCGGTGATGACCAGGGTTCCCGCCGGTGACGACGTCGCGGGGTTGATCGCTCTGGCCGAGGCCCGGGTCGCGAAGCTCCGCGAGGACCAGGAGGCGGTGCTCGACGACCTCGACGACGCCGAGCAGGCGATGGCGATGGCCGGGATGCCTCTTGAAGAAGACGCGGCGACGGCCCGTTTGCGGAAAGACGAGGCCCGCGCCCGCAACGACTTCGCCAAGAGCCGCAATGAGCTGCTCCGGTTCCGCAAAGAGCAACCGTTTGACGAGTCACGACCCCAACGGACAACGGCGAATGATCGCCCTGCCCTGGCCGACGCGGTGGTCGAAACGCTCAAGCAGGAACCGTTTTGCACCCAGTTGACCCCGGACGCGGTCGTTGAGGATGAGGTTGCCGACGAGGAAGAGTTTGACGACAACCTGGAGCCGGCTCCATCGACGTCGACCGAGGGTCCGGCCCCCGCCGGGCGCCCGAAGACCCGCCGGACCCGGAAAGAGCTGGAGCGACGGGCACGGGCCGCCGCCCGCCGCGAGCCCGCGGTCTCCTCGACGCGCTGACGAGGCTTCACGCTTTGGTCGCCGTCTCCCCGTTAAACTCAACGCCGACGACCCAAACGTCCCCACGACGTTCGCGGTGCGCGCGGGGCCGACGATCGAGGGGCCGTCAGCCCGAGAAAACGGCCGGGAATCCGGGGCGGATTGGTGTCAAACCCGTCGGAAAAGGTTCGGCGCGAACGAACTCGGGGACAAGCGTACGAGTCATGACTCCTTCAAAACGCCGCGGAGGCCCCGATGTAAAGCGTGTCGCCCGTCGTCCCCGCCTCGTTGCCCGCGATTGCAAGCAAGGTCGCCATCAAGAGAGACGGAGCGAACCGGCCTGTCATCGGTCATTGGCCATCGGTCATCGGTCATGAATCCGAATCATGTCGGACTGCTGTTCAAAAATTGTCCGTTGCCCTGGTGATGGTTGGGCTTTAAACTTAGGACACGCACGGTCCGGATTCGGGCTGCGGCGGCGATTGCCGTCGGGCGTCTTTTATTCATGTCATTGACCGATACTTCCGTGGGAGTTTTTTTCCAATGAGTCGAGTCGCGAAGAGAAGGAAGGAGATTCCGCCCAAGAACCGGCTGGAAGGCTGGTTGGCGCGGAAGATCCAGGCGGGCGTGTTGAAGGCCCTGCCGAAGTACTGTCCGCTGTACGGCCGGGTCGGCCAATGCCCCGAGCAGTACGCCCGGACCTTGCTGTCGGGCCTTCGTACTTTCGAGGGAGACGCGCACGCCGTGGAGCGTCTGAAGGACGACGGACGAGCCTTCCGGAGCTGGACCGAAACGGTCCTGCCCCCCACCGCCCTCTCGCAGGTCGTGCCGGGCCGAGGCGATTACCTCGCCCAAGGGTTCGCCTCCTGAGCGAATCCCGCAACGCGAACGAAATCATCCTCTCCAAAAACAGACGTCCCGCCCGGCCAACCCTGCCAGGCGGGACGTTTCCGTTTCCAAAGTGGCGCGCGGGAAAATCCGAGTTTTTGGCACGACAGTTGCTAACATATTTCGGCCGTTCCGCCTGCCTTATGAACCGTAGTCCGGATCGTAGGGGCCGGCGTTGAGGTTTTTTCAAGAGGATGACCATGCGTCGCACTTCGAATTTCAAGCCGGGCGTGGACAGGTTGGAGTCTCGCGAAGTCCTCAGTGCCATGACCTTCGCTCCTCACTTCATCATCCGCGGACACGGGCCGCGGCCTCTGCCCCCTCAGGGCATCTTCGCCCCGCTCGCCGCCACGAACGTGACCCCTGCGCCCGGCATCCAGGCCCCGGTCGGCTCGACGCTGATGGGACCCGGCGGCAATCCCGTCGCCATCTCCTGGAACTTCCACCGTTAATCGTTCGGGGACGTGACGGCCGGGCGGCCGTCGGGCCTCTGGAACCTTGCTGAAACCGTCGTGGCGCGAAAGCGTGCCATGACGGTTTCGTTGTTGGAGGCTGTTCGGAAACTTAAATGGCGAATGACGAACGACTTATGGCGGATCGGACGGACTGGCGAGCGAGCGATTTCGCCGGAATTCCCGATTTTCTTTTCGCATCCGTCATCGGCCATCGGTCATCCGTCATCGGTCATCGGTCATCGGTCATCCGACATAAGTTATTTGGCCAACACGGAAAAGACGCCGGATAGCCTCTTGGTGGTTTATCAGCGTTTGCTGACTCAAGCACATGAAAACCCTGCGCATGGGAGTCCGCGCGGGAGGGCGTTTACGCACGGCGGTTCAGACATTACCCTGATGAGGGCGGAGGGCGTAACAACGACGGCGGCGGGGCGGGTACAGGGTATGAGAGACGGCGACCGGAGCTGGGCGAGAGCACGCGGCGACCGCGACGTCTTCGAGAAGGCCTACCGCCGCAAGGCTCTGGCCCCTTGGGACGCCAAGTGGCACGGCCTGTCCGTCGAGGCGCGCCGCGTCTTCCTTGAAAACGTCAAAGGCCCCTTCAAGAAGCTCTCGGCACTGGCGGCGGCGCC
>JAYUFP010000616.1:0-4663 GCA_043738665.1 Isosphaeraceae bacterium | reverse complement strand
GCGGGGCGGGAACGGCGGCGATCTCGGCGTCTCGCTGGGCTTTTGTGAGTCCCGAGACAGGGGCGACGGGAGCCACGGGGGCGGCGACGGTCGGCGCGACGGCACCGGTCCCGCCGGACGTCGCGGGCACGAGGGCGGCGATCTCGACAGGAGGAGCGGTGAAGTCCATCAACTGCTGCGGGCCGTCCACACCGACACTTTGCCTGACCTTCGCCAACCGCTCAAGAACGTTCGGGATCGCCTGAGCGACCGCGGGAGACGTGACCGAGGCGGCGCGGAGCGTGAGCATCGCCTCGTCGAGCTTCTTCACCGTGTTGACGAGATTTTTCCGCTCAGTGGCAAGCCGTTCCATCTCGACCTTCACCGCCGCGTCGGCCTCTTTCACGGTGTTATAACCCCGCCCTTGTTCGAGCACCGACCACGTCTTGTTGGGGTCGAATTCGTAGCGGTCCTTATCGAAATTCCGGCTCTTGAGGGCCAAGCCCAGGAAGATCGCGGGCACCCCCATGACGAGCATCATCGCCGCGACGACCGAAAAGAACTCGGGCTTCTGCAAGACCCGGCCCCGCCGCGCCTTGAACCAATCGAGTCGGCCGAGGACCGCGAAAGCGAGCGGGGTCGACGCGAACGCGACGAGAGCCGCGATCACCCCCGTCGCGGTCATCGGGTCGTTCTGAACCAGGTCGACCCAGAAGGCGTAAAGCCGCGAGACCAAGCCGCTCTGATCGTTCATCGGCGCGAGACCCCGACGGGAGAGGCGCAAAGCCTCAAACAAGGGTTTGATCGTACCCCAAGATTATAGCCGCGCGGAATTGGGACGGGCAATGCCGGGGAAAGCCCCAAGGTTACGGCCGAAATCTTCAACGGCCGACTTATTGACGATGGCGAATTGCGGCATCCTCAAAATGGGTCAAGATCGTAAAGCGGGCGGGACACCGGAACAGTCCGGCGTCGTGAATTATCAAAGATTATTCATATCATTTAATATTGTTTCCCAAAGAAAGTATGATGGACAAGCGGCAAAAGCCGCCCAAGCGGCCGCCACTTTGGGCCGCTTAGCGACTTCAATTTTGCGATCGTCAACCCGATCTCAGCGTCTGCGCGGCGCCGGAACAGCCTGCGGAGCGTTGGCGGGTCGGGTCGGATTGTCGATGGAGTTCCAGTTGATGACCTCGCCGCCCGCTTTCGTGAACAGGGCGCGTAAACTCTGCGAGTCGATTGTCGCCGGCAGGCTTCGGATCGAGCCGTCGGCCAGACACACTAAGATCCTGTTCGGGTCGAACGTCGGGATCTTGGGCGCGGGCTGTTTGGGCTTGTTGAGGTCGATGTCGACCGGGAAGTCTTCAGGCTTCGTCCAGGGGATGTCGAGCTTGGCTTCGACCGTCAAGATCGTGGCTGAGGTTCCGTCCAGAATGTTGTCGATGGGGATACCCGGGCCGTCCGACGGAAAGATCGTCAAATCGCCCTTGGGGACGAAGTAAGACGCGTTGAAGTTCTTGCCCATTTCCGTCGAGTGCTGATAGACCGCAGGGATCTTCGCCAGCAGTTTCTTGTTCTTCGGGCCGTCCCAGGGCTCGCTGAAGTCGTACTCGTCGTAGAGCGCCTGCTCGTTAAGGTACGGCAGGATCGCGATCCGCCAACTATAGGGAACATTGCCCGGCTTGTCGTGGAGCACGGCCTGTGGAAAGATGTTGTTCGCTGAGAGATAGCCGTGCATCGCCAGCGCAAGATGCCTCATGTTTTTCATGCTTTTGGCCTGTTGGGCCGCTGCGCGTTCAACTTGCGTGGGTGTCGGGGCGACGGGTCTGGTCGTGACTTTCGACTCGCCTTCCTTCGCAGCCGGCGGGTCTTGCTGAGCCTGAAGCGGCCCACGCAGGCCCGCCACGATCAGCGCGGCGGCGCCGAGTGTTGCGACGGTCATGGCTCGGCCGATCGGCCGGAGCGGCTGGGAGTTTCTCGGAGCGGAATTCGGATCACGGAGCATCTCCATCCTCCTTAAAAACATGCCTCGGGTGGGTAAAAACGGCCGGGCAGGCCAAAGACCGGCACCCGGTGACGGTTCGAGCGGACCGGAACGCTTCAAGGCGAGCCGGGCGAGGGCTTCGAGATAGGCGCGGCTCCCCCCGGAAAACCGCGCGGCCGCGGCGTCGGCGGCGAGTTCCTGTTCGAGCCGGAAGCGGGCGACTAGCCAGTGCGCCAGCGGATGATACAGGTGAAAGGACAAGCACGCCTGCGCCCACAGGCCGGAGAGATAATCCCCCCCTTGCACATGAGCCAGTTCGTGTGCGAGCGCGGCGCGGCGTTCATCGGGCTGCCAGCAAGTCCAGTCGGTCGGGACGAGAAGCACGGGACGTCGCCAGCCGACGGTCGCGGGCGTGGTCAGATCGCTCGTTTCGCGGATCTCGATGCCTTGAAGACAACCGATCTCGGCGCGGAGGAGATCGACCTCGTCCCGCAACGCGACGTCCGTTACGGTGACGCTCCGACGCCGCAGGAGCCCGACCGCGCGAAGCGCCAGGGCCAGGCGTGCGAGTCCCATAGCCGCCGCCGCGATCAAGGCCGCCGCGACCCAGGCCGGCCAACGCCAGGGGTCGCGTTCGTCGGCCGCGTCCGGCAACGGTTGCGACCGAAGCTCAGCTATGAACATACGTATCAATTCGGAAAATGCCATTCCTGTCGCGACCGGTCTCGCTTCGATTTTCGCGACCTTCGCGACAGCGTCCGTCTCAACGACATTCGCCGGCTCCGCCGATTTTTCAACGCGAACGGGCATTTTCGCCATCTCGAACGACCAGAACCGCGGCCAAGGGGAGAGCGACAACGCCGTCACGGCCACGACTGCCGAGAGTGTGGTGATCGTCGCCAGCGCGACGGCCGACGGCCCGCGTCTCTTGAGGATTAGCGCCAGGGCGACGCCGAAGATGGCCAGTGCGGTGACTCTCGCCACGGTCGCGAGGAACACAATGCCGACGCCGTTCATGACGCGCGCCCCCCTTTCTTGTCTCCATCGTCGTCCTTCTCGGTCGCGTCGAGCATCTCGCGGAGCCGGTCACGCTCACGGCTCGAAAGCCCTTGCCGTTCGATCAGGCGAACCAGGAGCATCTCGCGAGAGCCACGGAAAACACGGTCGATGACGTCGCCAAGCAGAGTGCGGGACACGTCCTCATAGGAACGCGAAGGCCGGTGGAGGAACGGCCGGTCTTCGTTCGTCTGGATCAAAAATTGCTTGTCCGTGAGGATGCGGACGAGCGTGGCCACCGTGGTGTAAGCGAGGTCGAGCCCCGTCACCGCAAGGTCGTCGCGGACCTCCGCCACCGTCGCCGCAATTTCGCCGCGGTTCCAGAACGCGTGCATCACCTGGAGCTCACGCTCGGTAAGCTCCTTCGCGGGAGGACGTCCCATCGCGATCGGGCTCCTTTTCAAGGGGCGATCCTGTGATTTGGTTTTCTAGCTTTGGTTTTATCGTAGTGGACCCGCGACAGATGTCAAGCCACTTGGTGCGGAAATCGAATTTCGTCGGACCCAGATGATGGTCCTTACGGTGACGACCGATGCGAAGTCACGGAAATGGCGTCGTGCAACGCGTCGAGAATCTGTTCGGTGACGGCCTCGACCGAGAGAAAGTGTTCGGCGGCGGCGCGGCAAGATCGCGCGATCCCTTCGCGGTCTTGCCGGACGGCGGCGGCGATACTTGCCATCGCGATTTTCAGGGATTCGGCTGTGTAAGCCTCGAACACAACCGAAGAACTTCCGAGATAGTCCTTGGAACCATTGCTCGGCCCGACCACCGCGGGAATTCCGCAGCAGATTCCTTCAAGCACGGCACTCCCGAGGTTTTCGTTCTCGCTGGGCTGGACGACGACGTCGATGCTCCGGAGCAAGCGGGGAACGTCTTCACGCGGGATCGCCTCCTGATAGGTGATCCCGCCGACACTTCGAAATTCGTCGAGAATCCGCCGAAGGCCTCGCGGATAGGCGAACTGGCCGACGATCCGCAACTCGACATCCGAACGCTCGGCGCGAAGCAGGGCGAAGGCGTCTAACAGGAGGTCGAGACGTTTGCGAGGGACGATCCGCCCGAGCCAGAGGAAACGCGTCACCGGGGGTAATTCTTCGATGCGGCCGACTGGCCGAAAGGCGTCGAGGTCGTACGCGTAAGGAATCGCCCGGAGTTTCACTCGATCGACTCCCGCCCGCGCCCAGGCGTCAACCGACCACTTGCTGCATCCCACGATGAGGTCGCTGAATTTGAGTTGTCGATGACAATTACGGATTTTATTCCGGTAAAGCGATGCCAACAGAGAATATAAGAAGTGACCGCCGTACTCGATCGCCAGTGGTTTTTGCGAAGCGATCCCTTCCCACTCGGCGTGGGGCGGCCCTTGCGGCCAGCTCACGCAAGGAAGGCCCCGCACGCGGAAGGGCGCGAGCATTCCGAGGACCAGGATCGCATCGAAAGGCTCGTTCGCGTGACTCCGCCTCAATTTTCGGGCGATCGCGCGCTCGTGAAGAGTGTTCGATACGAGCGAATATGCGAACTCCGGGAATCGCTTCCATCGCGAGGGGACGACCCGTTCGAGCGTCCGCCAACCAAGCCGGATCGGGGCGAGGGACGTCGGCCGATAGATGAACCCGGCGCGGTCAATCAGCCCTTCAGGCAAGA
>JAYUFP010000615.1:0-4665 GCA_043738665.1 Isosphaeraceae bacterium | reverse complement strand
GCTCAACCTCCCCCCCCAGGCGTTGGGAAGGCGTTTGAAGTGCCCGAAGTGTGGCGTCAAGTTTCATGCCGCCGAACCCACGAACTTGACAGCCGCCGCGATGTCCAAGCCGAGTGGCTCGGGAAGAGGCCCGGATCTTAGCGATCTCGATCGCCCGTCGACCCTCGAACTCAGGCGGTCCTTTTCGAGCAAGAGCAACGTCCCGGACATGCCGAACTCTCCCGGCGACCTTCGTGATACATTCACCTTGCCGATGATGACCGAGGAAGACCTGGGGTCGCCGATCGGCCTGGTGCCGGACTCCACGGCCGACGCGTCGGCCTTGTTCAAAGAAGACAGCAAGCCCCGGAAGCGACCCACCGGTGCGGAAGGGCGCGCCCAGGCGCGGCGTTGCACGACGTGTGGGGGCGTCGTCCCGATCGGGATGTCGATCTGCCAGCGCTGCGGGCTGGATCTCGATACAGGAAGCCGCGTCGACCTGCTCGAGGACATCGGCCCTCCCCCGCCCCCGCCTCAGACCGGAATCCCGATCCTCATCGGCGTCATCGGCGGGCTCTGCCTGGCGGCGAGCGCGGCCCTGGGCCTCTTCGCTCTGATCCTGACGTTCGGAGGGAACGCCGGGACGATCTACTTCGTGCCGATCGCGCTCTTTGGCGGTTACGCCGCGGTCCAGTTCTTGAGGCGGAAATCAATCAAACTTCTTCTGGTCGCCCTTTCGCTAGGAGCGGCGATCGATCTTGTCGTAATGGTCGCGGTGCCGATCTGGAACGCCAATCAGGACATCCAGGTCAGCACAACCGAAGACACGACTGAGAACCCCGATTCGGCCGGCGAGGTCATCAGTTCCCCGCTCGACCAGCTCGACACGAACCGGGTGACGACGGGCTTCGCGTTGCTCGGCATTTACGCGGCGGTGTCCGTGTTGCTCCTCTCCGCGACGGTGAACAAGCAATTTCGCAGGTGAACATCTCACTAAGAGCCACAACACTCAGCTTGAGTTGACCTGAGCGCACATCATCAGTCTATCGCCCTCGCCCCTTCTCCACGGGGAAAACGAGGAGTGAGGGGACGCGGCGGATGATGCCTACAAAAGGCGCGGGCTGTGTATCACGCTCACTTTGGGACGAGCCCCGGCAAGCGTCGGATGGCCCGGGCGGCTCGCGCCTTGATTCATTGGGTTCGCGCGTGACGTCCGCGCCCCCGGTTGCCCCCTCACTCTCGGTCTCGCCGAGGAGCAAATGCAGGGGTGACCGGTTTCGGATCATTCGGATCGCGCTTTGCGACCTGAGGCCAATCCGAAATCCCCCTCACGCCGTCGCACTATCCAAAGGACTTCTCCAGATCGGGCAACGTGGGAACAGGATTCTCGCGGCGTCGAGCGCGGTGGTCGTTGACGCCTCGAATCCATCTTCGGTCGCCGCGGCGTCGATGCCATTGTGACCCATCGCAAGCCTGACGAATGCCGCGGGGGTCAGCGTCAGATGCCTTCGACTGAGCTTGTCGGGCTCGACACGGGACATGGCCGCCGATGCTTCGACGTGCAGAAGGTATCGTTTGTCATCGACCGTGAGGCCAAGTTCCACCGGAAACGGGGCTCCCGTCTCGACGGCGCGCTTCGACAACTCCGGCAGAATGGCCTTGAGGAACCGTTCGACGTCGGGGATGTGGGCCATCGCGCTCGAGCCTTCGAACTCGTCCTGGTCGATGATCTTTCCGGACGCGGAACGGAAGGCGTCCAGGACCGGGTGGTCCGAAGGCGCATGCACGATCACCTCGGGATAGGCCCGTTCCAGGGCTTCGGCCCGGACTCGGCCGAGCAGAGCGCGAAGGGCCTGCGGGTGCGAGGGGTGGGTGGCGATTTCGAGGATCTTGTGGTCCTTCACAAAGGCATAGCCGCGGACGGTCTCACCCTGGCAGGCGACCCAGATCACATGAGCGTATTTGCGGCCGATGATCCAGCGCCAGTAGGGTTCCGACCGCATCACGCTGCCGTTGGTCCCGGCGAACTGCATGTCGTAGAGCAACATTAGATCGTTGAGCTCGACCTGCCGCCACGGGCGGACGTGCCAGAAGCCGCCGCGGCCTTCGATGATGCCGTCAGTCACGGCGGGGAGATTGCGGCTCAAGGTCTGGCCGAAGGTCTGCCGGCCGCAAATCCCCCAGCCCAGCGGCTTGTAGAATTGCGGCATGCCCGTCGTGAGGGCTTGCACGACCACGCCGAGCGCCTTGGCCCGGTCGTCGGCAAGCTTGATCAGATTCTGGGCGAAACCCAAGCCCCGGTATTCCGGCAGAGTGCCGACCCACATCACGCCGTTGAGGTTCAGCCTGGCCGAGCCGTAGCGGATTTCCCGCGCCGTCAGGTGAAGGTGGCTCACGACCCGGCCATCGACCTTAGCCAGGAGGCGTTGCTCGGGCTTGTACGCCGGGTCGTTCAGCGCGCCGAGGAACGATTCACGGTCGGGGCCGTGGAAAACATGGAGCAATGTCTGGTAAACCGCCTCGTGGTCGGCCTCGGTTCCAAGACCGAATTCGACCGAGCCACGACGAATCGGGAGCCGGTGCGACGGCTGCGCGGGCGCTTTCATCGGGACGGACACCTCGGAAGCCTCTCCGTGAAGGACGTGTGCCGAGAGCGAAGCGCTTCGACGAATTCGACCGGATCGACTCGGGGAAGGGCGGACGGACTCGGGGGACGAATCCCTCTTGCCGCTCACCCCGACGGGTTTCATCTCAGTATTGTATGAAGCACGGTACAGGATCGCTTCAACTTCCGCGACAGTTCGGCGATTTTTTCAACAGTTTTATGCGTCGGACGTAAAACCTGGCCTCCCAGACCATTTCTTCGCCCTTCTTTCCGGCCTATCGGGAGCGGAATACGCCGCCGACGTGATCTGCCGAAGGTCGAGCATGACGAGAGTGCCGTCCGGCGGTTGGAGGACCACGAGCCCGAGTTTCTCCGCCAAAAGGATCGACTCCTTGCTCACGACTCGGTGACTCTCGCCGCCCGCTGCGTGGATTGTAAAGGCTTTGAACGGCCGTACCTTCCAAAAACTCTTGATGCCTTCAACCGTCATTTCTGTGTGACTCCTCGTGATTTCGCAAGCAATTACGAGTTGTAATCGACCTGTGCCACGAAAGCCACGTCCTGCCCTTCACGGCGAAAGGACTACGGAGTTGTGAGGCATCCGGTGATCAACTTGCGTCAAATAGCCCTCGAATCGCGGTTCCCATCGCATTTTTAAGTCGCGAGGTCGAGTGAAGGACCATCGAGTATTCACGGCTTCGCGCCAGGTGATCGATCTCGACCTCCGCCTTCAGATGTCGTCGAGCGTCCTCGAAGTCCGGAATGAGGTCGGCCACACACTCGTATAGCGACTGATTACAGCGCCTGATTTCGTTGAATCGCGCGAGCCGCTCCGCATGAGAGCCCTGAGGCATGGCCAGCGCGGCCTTCTTCGGTTCGAGCAGAGATCGTTCGAGAGAAGCATCCCAACCCGCGTGTCGGTCTGGGTTCCAAACGATATCGCGTAGCGTGTGCTCAACGCCTGCCAGCATCCGCGCGGCTCCGGGATCGGATTTCAGGCCCAGTCTCAGGGTCATCGATGCCGTCAGATACCGCGGAGGCTCGAAACCGAAGAACCGACCCGAGATCTCGTCGCCGAGCTCGTCGTACTTCGCGCCGCCGATCCCATGAACGAAGAGGTCGCCGAGTATATAGCGGGCGAACATCGTCGTCGTGAGTGCCCGCGTGCGGAGCCGGACGCCTCGCGAAGGGAGCGTCAACAACTGCTCGACCGCGCAACATGCGTCACGTTGAGGGCCGAGCGGGAGTTCGAGCAGGATCTCGTCCTCGCCACCGATCCGGAGGTCAAGCGACTTCGCATTCTGGCGCACGAGCAGGGGCTTGCGACGCGGCTTGTTCTTGCGCCAGACCCAGAAAGGAGCTTCGAGCCATTCGCCCTGGTTGCCAAGAGCCGGAACGGGATGGTGAGTGCTGCGGATCTTGTATTGGTCTCGATAACGGGCGAGGGCCTCGTTGTGAACCTCTTGAAAACGTGGCAAATGGGCGAACAGATGGCAGGCGAACCACTGAAACGCTTCCGACTCGCAAACGGTACTGAGCGGCACTTCCAGGTTATGAATACCCCAAGCGTCTTCAAGACTCCGGCGTGCCGCGGAGAAGCGGTATCCGATCGTATCGGTGAATGCTTTCGACGCCATCGCGCGCGGCCAGAACTCATCCAGCACCGGGTCGGCGATCGCGCCTCCGAGGACTTCGCGGACCCGTTCAGGGAAACTGGCGAAGAGCGATTCGTCTTCAACCTTCAAGTCTTCATAAGGAATCTCTCCGGCCCAATCATCGACGAGAACCCGTTCGACCTTGAGGGTGCCTGCTCGCGGCTTGGGGACTTTCAGAGCGGATGACTTGGGGATGTCGTTGTCGACGATCAGGTTCAGGGCAAGCGCCCCCGTTTCCCTGGCGAGATGCGAGATCGCAAAGTTCTTGACCCAGACGCCTGGATGGAAAAGCTCGGGCTGGTGGCCGGTGACGATGAGACGTGGGACGGATTCGACGTCCGGGGCGGCGAGGCCGATCCCTTTCAAATACGACCGCGAGGCTTTGAGGATCTGTCGGCGGACGTCCTGGCGGAGGCGGGAGGCGGG
>JAYUFP010000614.1:0-4673 GCA_043738665.1 Isosphaeraceae bacterium | reverse complement strand
GGGGGGACGGTCGTCGAGGGTCTCCACGTCCAGCCAGTTCGGCCCGATGGCGATATCGACTTTGAGTGGAACGTCGAGATCGAGCGCGGAATTCATGGCTTCGCGGACGACATGGGCCAGCGCCTCGCCTTCGGAAGCGGGGCACTCGAACACAAGCTCGTCGTGAATTTGCAACAAAAGGCGAGCCTCAAATTTTCGCGCGCGGATCTCACGATCGACGGCGAGCATCGCCCGTTTGATCAGGTCGGCGGCGGACCCTTGGATGACCGTGTTGATCGCCGTGCGTTCCGCGAGGTTCCGGGAACGGCCGGTGGTGTTTCGGATCCCGTTGATCGGTCGGCGGCGCCCCAGAATCGTCTCGACACGGCCGGCCGCAAGCGCGGATTCGAGGGTCTTGGTGATAAACGCGTCGACTCCCGAGTATTCCGCGAAGTACGCGTCGATGAACGTCGCCGCCTCGGTCTGCGGTATTCCCAATCGTCCCGCGAGCCCGAACGCGCTCAGCCCGTAGATCACGCCGAAATTGACCGTCTTGGCGACTCTTCGCTTCGCGCCGTCGACTTCCGACTCCGGGATTTTGAAGATCTTGGAGGCAACCGAGGTATGAATGTCGTGGTCGTTGGCGAAGGCACGCACGAGTGCCGGGTCTTTGCAAAAATGGGCGAGAATCCTGAGCTCGATTTGCGAGTAATCGGCCGTGAGTAGGATCCAGCCGGCCTTTCCGGGAACGAACGCCTGGCGAATCTGGCGGCCGTCCTCGGTACGAACCGGGATGTTCTGCAAGTTCGGATCGCTCGACGAGAGCCGACCGGTCGCGGCAACGACCTGATTGAATGACGCGTGAATGCGGCCGTCGTCGGGATTCACGAGCGCGGGCAGGGCGTCGAGGTAGGTGCTTTTCAGCTTGGAGAGTTGCCTGTGCTGGATGAGCAACCTCGGCAACGTATGCAGCGCCGCGAGTTCCTCCAAGACTTCCTGGGCCGTGCTCGGATCGCCGCCCGGCGTTTTTTGCAGCGTCGGAAGTTTCAGTTCGTCGAAAAGGATTTGACGGAGCTGGATCGGTGACGCGATATTGAATTCGCGACCGGCCTGCGCGTAAATCTCTTTCTCGATCGTTGCCAACCGCGCGGCGAACTCTTTGGAGAGCTTGCCGAGAAGGCCGACATCGACCTTGATTCCGGTGACTTCCATACCCGCGAGGACATGGATCAAAGGACGTTCGAGATCCGCGTAGAGCGTCCAGAGGCCTTCGTCGCGGACTTTCTTATCGAGGATCTTCTCGATCCGCCAGGTCGCGTCGGCGTCTTCTCCGGCGTATTCGCAGACCTTCGCGACCTCGACTTCCTTCATGCTCTTCTGGTTCTTGCCTTTGCCGATGAGGTCAGTGATCGGAATCATCGCGTGGTCGAGCAACCGCTGGGAAAGCTGGTCGAGGTTGTGGTTCCTCTCGCCGCTTTCGAGCAGGTAGCTCAACACCATCGTGTCGGTCACCGGTCCGCCCAGATCAATCCCGGCGCGTTTCAAGACGAGAAGGTCGTACTTGACGTTCTGGCCGACTTTTTCACTCTTTGGGTCTTCGAGAATGGGCCGTAACGCGTCGAGCGTCGCGGTCTTGTCCAGGAGATTGCTCCCCGCGGGACCCTGGACCGGGAGGTAATAGGCCTCGCCTTGCTTCCAGCTAAAAGACAAGCCGACGAGGTCGGCGCGGATCGCATCGACCGAAGTCGTTTCGGTGTCGAACCCGAACTTCTTCTGTTCCCTCAGCGATTCAAGAAACCTGGCGAATTTCTCCGGCGTATCGACACAGTGATACTCGGCGGCCCACTTCGTTTCCGGTGTTTTGGGATCGGGGCCGAGGTCCGCCAGGAACCGATGAAATCCGCACTCAATGCAGAGCGCCTTGAGTGCCCCGACGTCGGGGATCGTCGTGCGAAGCAAATCCCAGTCGAGGTCGAGATCGAGGTCGTCCGTGAGGGTGACGAGCTTCTGAGCCCTCCGCGCGACGTCGGCGAATTGCGTCAGATTTTCCTTACGCTTGGCCCCTGAGACCTTCGCGACGTTTGCGAGCAGGTTTTCGAGTGTCCCGAATTCTTCGAGCAGCTTCGTCGCGGTCTTGTCTCCAATCCCGGGAATTCCCGGGACGTTGTCCACCGTATCTCCGGTCATCGCCAGGAAGTCAACCACCTGGTCCGGGCGGATTCCCCAGACGGCCTTCAGCCCCTCGACGTCGAGGAACTGTTGCTTCCGAAGATTCAGGATTCGGACGTTTTCGGAAAGAAGCTGACGAGCGTCCTTATCCGCGGTGCAGATCACGACATCAAGACCGCGCTCGACGCCGGCCTTGGTCAGGGTCGCGATCACGTCATCGGCCTCCATGCCTTCGCGAAGCAGGACGGGGACACGGAACCCTTCGAACGCGCGGCGGATCACGGGGATCTGAGGGATCAGGTCGTCGGGCATCGCCGCCCGTTGCGCTTTGTACTCGGCGTAAATCTCGGAACGAAAGACAGGTCCGCCGCCGTCGAACGCCGCCGCGAGATATGCGGGCTTGCGGTCGCGGAGAATGTTGAAGAGGTCGCGGACGATCCCGAACACGGCGTTCGTGGGCTGTCCGGATGGGCCGGTCATCTCGTCGATGGCGTGATAGACTTGGTAAATCAGTGAGTAGGCATCCAGAATATAAAATGTCGGCCGCCCCGACGGTTCCCCTTGCACAGGCTTGGCGGTGGGGGCGGCCGTTGCGAAGCCGTCATCAGCTTCGGACGGGAACAGGAGGAACGGCTGGGACATCGTGTTGAAGAACCCTAGAAGGTGCGACCCGCCTCACAAAAAAGGGCGACGGTCAAGATCGCGGATCAAAGAGACCAAGCTTAGGCGAGCGGCTTGAGCAAATCGACCCGCAAACTCCGAGCTGGTCTCCTCGATTCGCGGAACCGGAGGCGAATCGGTCTCGATAGTAAAATCGGAGGACGGCTACGCTGGACTGATGAAAAGTCGGCCTTGACCAAGCATGGTGTTCATCCCGGTTGCGTTGCACCCTTTCCCCCCCTTGCGAAGGGGGGTCAGGAGGATTGCAAAGTCCGTCCTTCTCCCCCCGGGAGAAGGTGGCCGTAGGCCGGATGAGGGTTCTCGAGTCGTGGCGTCAAGCAAAAGACCCCTCATCCGCCGCTTCGCGGCACCTTCTCCCGGCGGGAGAAGGGTTAACGTCGGACTTTGCAATCCTCCTGCGGGTCGGGTACGACCAGTGGCACCCGAAATCCGTCTTTCGATCAACTCACTCAAAAAGCGGCAAGTTTCTTACGGCCTGTTCCCATGAACGTCTGGGCGATCGCCGATCTCCACCTATCCCTGGCGAAGCCCGATCGCCGCGAACGCTACGCCGCGCGTTGGCGGGACCACGCCGCGACCATCGAAAAGGAGTGGCGCGCGACGGTCCAGCGCGACGACCTTGTCCTCCTCCCCGGCGACCTCTCCATGGCAGGGAACCACCGCGACCTTCAGCCAGACCTGGCCTGGATCAACCGCCTTCCCGGCACGAAGGTTCTTGCCCCCGGCAACCACGATCATTGGTGGAACGGGGTCGAAAAGATCCGGCCGATGCTCCGCCATACCCTTCTGGCCGTCGGCGGGGACGCAATTTCGGTGGAAGGGGTCGTCGTCTGCGGGACGCGAGGCGCACCCGTTCTCGATGACGACCCGACGCCCAAGCAACTCGCGGAGTCTGATCGAGAACTGGCCCTCCTCGACCAGGCGCTCGCATCCGCCGCGGCCCTCCGCGAGCCCGGCCAACCGCTCTACGTGCTCTGGCACTACCCGCCGTTCGATCAGCACAAACGGCCCGGGCCTTGTGTCTCGCGGTTCGAGCAGGCCGGGGTGACGGCCTGCGTTTACGGCCACCTTCACGCGATCGGCCAGTGGTCGATGGCCGTGCAAGGGGTGGTCGGGACCGTGCGCTACGCCTGCGTCGCCGCCGACGCCATCGGTTTCCGGCCATTGAGAGTGAGCGGGAGTTTGAGTGTCAAGAGTCGAGTCGAGGAGTGACGCGCTAGCCTTTGGCTCCGTTTTCACTCCCCTTTCATCAAACCGGACGGGCGGGTTTCCCGCATCCGGCTTTCGGACAAGCTGTCTCACACGGTCGCACACGAATCGGCCGACGATCATCGACTGTATTCTTCGCTTCGGCGTGCAACGCCTCCTGCAACTTCTCAACCTTCTTTCGGAGTTAACAGGCTTTCGCCAAATTCCCGGCTGTCGATCGCGTCTTGCGTTGACTTTGAACCAAGGCCCCTTCCCTCGACCGGAGTTACCCGGCGTCGGCGGTGATAGCGACTGGCCGGAGCGACCCAGTTGCCAGGCGGGATTCGCACCCGCTGAAGATCCCCGACTTTCACTGCGCACACTAACTGCGTCCCCGTTTCGTGTCCCAGGCCCCGTTTCATGTCCGCCGTCCGCGTTTCATGTTCCAGGCCCCCCCCGTCCCTCGGCGTCGATCAAGATAATCAAGATGGCCTTTGTAGATCGATGAAAGCCGAGTCGAGTCGAGTCGAGTAGAGTAGGGGACAAAACATCCCGCCCTAGTACTACAGCGCTAAGTCGAACCCCACGCACAGTGCGGGATCTCGGTAAGCTTGATGCCTAACGCGCGAAGTTTTCGTCGCGTCGTCTTGGTGTGG
>JAYUFP010000613.1:0-13738 GCA_043738665.1 Isosphaeraceae bacterium | reverse complement strand
CGCCACCCGTAAACCGCTCGGATTAATGGACTTGCGGCCTTGAGTCGCGAGATTTCGTCAGTTCGGGCAAACAAGCCAAAAACAAGCGTTTCAAGTTTACGTAGGTCACGACCTCCACCTTCGATACCGACTACTTGCTCGTGAAGGAACACGACCTGAACCGCGCCGTCGATGCCTTGACGGAGCACGGACACGACGTCGATCATGCCGCTGTTGCCGATCGTATTCCATAAGTCACTGAAGGACCGTCCGCAATCGCCTCACGACGGACGACTTCCATGCAAGGAGGTGCATGTGACCGCCACCTGGACCATCGAAACGGTGCTGGCACTGGCCCCTGACGCGGCATCGGCAAAGGCCGGACAGGGACTGGCCTCTTCACGGAAATGGCTTCGATTGGGCACCGGCGACTCCCTGATCTGGGGAGAGTGCCAGGGGAGCGGCGCGAACCCCTATCAAACCAAGCTCGACCTCGAAGGACCGGCCTTCTCGTGCTCCTGCCCGAGCCGCAAGTTCCCCTGCAAACACGGCCTCGGCCTGATGCTGGTGTGGGTAAACGAGGTCTCCCATTTTATCTCCGGGGAGCCACCGGCTTGGGTCGTCTCGTGGAAGGAAAACCGCGAGAAAAAAGCCGGGCAGGCCAAGACCAAACCAGAACAGCCGCCGGCTCCGGGCGACCCCGCCGCGCGACGGAAGCGTGAAGCCGCCAGAAATGCGAAGGTCGCCGCCGGTTTCGATGACCTCTCGCTCTGGATGTCCGACCTGTTACGTCAGGGGTTCGCCTCGCTCGGCGCAAAGTCGCGTACCGTTTGGGACGAACAGGCCCGGCGCATGATCGATGCCCAGGCTCCGGGAGTTGCCCGAAGACTCCGGCAAATCGATGAGATGTCGTTCGCCGGCGAAGGATGGCAAACCGCCCTTCTGGATCGACTGGCACGGGTCCACCTGCTGGGTGAAGGATACCGCAGGCAGGACGAG
Organism: Isosphaeraceae bacterium; assembly: GCA_043738665.1. Classification (GTDB taxonomy): domain Bacteria; phylum Planctomycetota; class Planctomycetia; order Isosphaerales; family Isosphaeraceae; genus JAYUFP01. The sequence continues at coordinate 12,760 of JAYUFP010000613.1, read as the reverse complement.
TTGCCACCCGAAGTGGTGGAAGACGTTCGCGCGACGATCGGGTTCCCCGCCGACCTCGACGCCGTTCGCGCAGGCCCCGGAATTCGCGACCACTGGCAGGTGATCGGCCGGAACGTGAGCGTGGAGGATCGCCTCACGGCGTGCCGCACCTGGCTGATCGGCCGCGACACGGGCAGGCCTGCGCTCCTGCTCGACTTCACCGCGGGCAACAAGCCGCTCGAAATCAGCATTCCCGCGGGAGTCGTGATCGACGCCGACCTCGCGTACTTTCCGGGCTCGGTGCCACTGCGGGCCCTGATCAAGGAGCGGCATTCCGGGCCGTGGCCACTGGGATCGCTTGCCGGAGGCATGTCCATCGGCTCCGCGTTCACGGCTTACGGGTCGGCTTTGGCGAAGAATCCCTGGCTCGAATTTTATCCGGTCATTCTTGAGAACGTCGTTTTGATCGAAGCCGACGGAGCGTGGTCGATACGGGACTTTGCGAATGCCGTCGTACCCCTCCCAAAGCTGTTTTGCAAAGGTTGGCACTTGCTCGCCCTGGAAGGCGGCAGACCGCTGAGCCTCTGCGGCGAGTTTGACGGCTCGACCTTCGTCCCCTTGGGTGGCATTGCCGGAGGACGATTCCTGGTCCTGTCCGATCGTGAGGGGACGAGTCCCCAAACTTCCGGGAATCCGATCGATTTATCGCTCATGAGCGAAGCAACGGCCTCCGCATTGGTAGGATTTGATCGGCGTCCTCCGCCTGCGATTCTCGCCGGCGACCCGATCGGCGGAGCACTGTCGGGACTGGGCACGAAGGAACCCGCGTCGCGACTTCTGTCCGTCGCGGCGGCGGCAAGCCTCTACGGCCGAGTCGGCCGCAAGCCATCAGTCGACCCTTCGCCCGCCCCCGAACCTTGCCCGCCCGACGACTTGCCCGAATGCCTTCCCGCACAAGCGAAGAGGCTCAGACGAATGCTCAAGAATGAGTTTTGGCAACACCTTAACGTCTGGACCGAATTACTGGCCACATCCGGAAGAAGAGTTCCGGCCGACGTACTCGTCAACGTATTGGAAAGACTTGAGAATCAACAAATCGACGCGGAGTTCTCCGGACGGATTCTCGGAAGACGTGGCCGATGGCTTGCCGCAAAGCACCCGAAATGGAAGAAGTACGCGGGCGTTGAACCTGAGGACGACCCCCAACGTGTCTGGGAAACCGGCTCACTCCACGAGCGACTCAACGTCTTGAAACCCCTTCGCCTCAGCGACCCTGAGCGTTGCCGGGAGCTTGTCGTCTCGACGTTCGCGACGGAGCCCGCGGACACCCGAGCCGAGCTCCTCCGTCAATTCACCAGCGGCCTTTCGATGGACGACGAGCCGTTTCTTGAAGCCGCTCTCGATGACCGCGGCAAGGAGGTGCGTGGCGAGGCCGCCGAGATCTTGAAGAAGCTTCCCGAATCGAGACTCTGCCACCGCATGATCGAACGGTGCCGCGGCCTTCTGAGTTGGAAGCGCGGAATGCTCGGCCTCGGTCATGGCTCCCTCGTCGTCGAACCGCCGGCGGCTTGCGATAAGGCGATGTTGCGCGACGGCGTCGCGATAAAATCTCCGTTCACGAACTTGGGTGAGCGCGCCTGGTGGCTCAAGGAAATCGTGTCCGCCACACCCCCCGAGGCGATCGCGAAGATGCTCGGCGTCTCACCTTCGGAGATCGTCGAGGCGAGTCTCAAGACGGAATGGAAACTGGCATTGTGGTTCGCCTGGTCGGTCTCGGCGATCCGGCACGGAGACGGGGATTGGGCTGAGCAACTCTTCGACCAAGATCCGCACCCACCATCCCAGAGCTTCCATCCTGTTTCTTGGAAACATTTACTCGCGGCGGTTCCACAGGCTCGCCTTGACGCCATGCTCCTGAGACGGCTTCGAAACGAATCCGATGCCTCTCGGCTCTCCGCACCGACATTGAAACTCATCCTGGCGATGACCGCCCCCTTGGGAGAACACGCGGCGCTCGCATTGCTGAGACGTCTCCAATCGCTCGTTGTCGCGGAGCGGCGGGAGTTCTCAGACCCGGCCAGTCACGCGAGGTTGCAAGAGTGGTCCGGCCAACGGTTCGACAGGAAATATCACGATCATGACCTCGTCGCGAAGATCAAGGAACTCAGTGCGATCATCCCGATGGATCTCGCCGAAAAGGCGTCCGCGGACATGAGCGAAGACGACAATCGACTGGCATACGCCTCGAGCTATCGAGCCCTGATCGAAGACCTTGAATTCCGCCGCGACATGCACAGGGAGTTCGCCGAATGAGCCGCACCAAGAGCGGGGCGAATGCCCCCGAATCCGCCGAATCGGCCAACGGCGAGACCCCTATCGGCCACGATTCGGCCGTGTTGCGTCGACATGCCGAGGAGCAATACGCCGAAGAACTTGAGGTACTGGCGAAGTCTGACGCGAAGCCGCGCCCTCCCCGCTGGAGGCTCTCGCCTTGGGCCGTGTCGACGTATCTTCTGGGCGGGACTCTGGACGACGGGTTCGTCGTCACGCCCAAATATATCGGCAACCGTCGCTTGATCGAGGTCGCCGTCGCCACGCTCGCGACGGACCGAGCGCTGTTGCTCCTGGGGGTTCCCGGGACGGCGAAAAGCTGGGTCTCGGAGCACATCGCGGCGGCGATCGCCGGAAATTCCACGATGCTCGTGCAGGGGACTGCCGGCACGAGCGAGGAGTCGATCCGTTACGGCTGGAATTACGCCCTCTTGCTCGCCGAAGGGCCGACGATGAAGGCCCTCGTCCCCAGCCCTTTGATGCGGGCGATGAGCGAAGGGAAGATCGCCCGCGTCGAGGAACTGACCCGCATTCCGGCGGACGTTCAGGACTCGCTGATCACGATCCTCTCGGAAAAATCGTTGCCGATCCCCGAGCTGAATTCCGAGGTTCAGGGGACCAAGGGCTTCAACCTGATCGCCACGGCGAACAACCGCGACAAGGGGGTGAACGAGTTGTCGAGCGCCTTGAAACGGCGGTTCAACACGGTGGTTCTGCCGACTCCCGAAACCGCCGACGAGGAAGTGGAGATCGTCCGCACGCGGGTCGAGGCGCTCGGCCGGGCGCTGGCATTTCCCGCCGAGCCGCCGGGATTGGAAGAGATCCGCCGTGTGGTCACGATCTTCCGCGAACTCCGAGACGGCCAGACCGCCGACGGCAAGGTGAAAGTCAAACAGCCGAGCGGCACCATGAGCACGGCCGAAGCGATCTCCGTGGTAAATCAAGGCCTCGCCCTGGCCGCGCACTTCGGCGACGGCGTGATGCGGTCGAACGACGTGGCCTCGGGGCTCGTCGGCGCTATCGTGAAAGACCCCGTGCAAGACCGCGTCGTGTGGCTCGAATACCTCGAAACCGTGGTCAAAGAGCGCGACGGCTGGAAGGATCTTTACCGGGCCTGCCGTGAGTTGATTTGAGATGGTTTGGGGCGCATCGTGACCACACTTGCAACACCAAAAACAATCGCCCATGCCGCCATGCACATTCTCGGCGTGCGGCACCACGGCCCGGGTTCGGCGCGGAGTGTGCGGCGGGCTCTGGAAACTCTTGAGCCGACCATCGTGCTCGTCGAAGGGCCTCCTGATGCCGATGCGCTGATCCCGTTTCTGACACATGCCGAGATGGTGCCGCCGGTCGCGTTGCTGATCTACCGGCCGGAGAAGCCGAAGAACTCAGTTTATTACCCGTTCGCCGAATTCTCACCGGAGTGGCAGGCGCTCAAGTACGCACTCGACCGCGGCATCCCCGCGCGGTTCATGGACCTCCCGATCACACACCAGATCGGCGACGAGCAGGAGGAGCCGAACGAGAACTCCGAAGACGAACCTCCGATGCCCGCGCGCCCGATCGACCCCCTGGGGATGCTCGCCAAGGCCGCCGGTTTCGACGACGGTGAGCGGTGGTGGGAGCATGTCGTGGAAGGACGTCGCGACGGAGCTGACCTCTTCGCCGCCATCCTGGAAGCCATGGCAGAGGTCCGCTCCGGCATCCCCGACCAAGGTGATTTGCGAGAGCTTCAGCGCGAAGCCCACATGCGCCAAACCATCCGCGAAGCCCAGCGCGAAGGGCATAAGAACATCGCCGTGATCTGCGGAGCGTGGCACGCCCCGGCCCTTGCCATCGACGCGTGGCGGCCCGCCAAGGACGACGCCTCGTTGCTGAAAGGGCTCCCCAAAACGAAGGTCGCCGCGACGTGGGTGCCTTGGACCTACGGACGCCTTTCGCGAGACAGCGGCTATGGAGCGGGGATCACCTCGCCGGGGTGGTATGACCACCTCTGGACCGCCAAGGACCAGGTCGTCGAACGGTGGCTGACTCGTGTGGCAAGGTTGCTCAGAGAAGAGCGGATCGACGCCTCGTCGGCCTCGGTGATCGAGGCGGTTCGACTTGCCGACGCCCTGGCCACCCTGCGAGGCCGCCCTCTCCCCGACCTCTCCGACTTGGAAGAGGCCACCCGGACGGTGCTCTGCTTCGGCGAAGACTTGCCGATGCGTTTGATCCGCGAAAAACTCGTCGTGGGCGAGCGCCTCGGTCGGGTTCCCGACGAAACACCCTCGGTTCCGTTGCAGCAGGATCTGACGCGAATCCAGAAGCGGCTGAGGCTCGCCCCCGACCCGTCGCAGACGACCAAGGTGCTCGACCTCCGCGAAGCGACCGACCTCGAACGCAGCCATTTATTACGACGCCTTGATCTTCTGGAGGTCGGCTGGGGGACGGTCGCTCACGCATCGGGAAAAGGGACGTTCAAGGAGGCGTGGACCCTTCAATGGAAGCCCGAGCTGGCCGTGGCGCTGATCGAGGCGAGCCTCTGGGGGACGACGGTCGAGGACGCCGCGACCGCGCTGGCCGCCGACCGGGCGAATCGCGAGGACGAGCTTCCGAAGCTGACGGCGCTCCTCGACCGCGCGATCCTTGCCGACCTGCGTTCGGCGGTCGAGATCGTCATGGCGCGCGTGGAGTCACAGGCCGCGGTCGCCGCCGACGTCACTCAACTGATGGACGCGCTCCCGCCCCTGGCGAACCTCATGCGTTACGGGAACGTCCGCAAGACCGACGCGGCGATGGCGGCGCACGCGGCCTCGGGGATGGTCGCGCGGGTCTGTGTCGGGTTGCCTCTCGCCTGCGCGTCTCTCGACGACTCGGCGGCCTCCGCCATGTTCGACGCGATCCTCCGCGCGGATTACGCGATCGGCCTGATGGACGACGACGCAGGCCGCGAATCCTGGCACGCGACGCTCGCCAATCTGGCTAGCTCGGAAGCGGCTCACGGCCTCGTCTGTGGGCGTTGCGCGCGGATTTTGCTCGACGCCCGAAAGCTAAACGCCGACGAGGCCGCAAGACTCATGAACCTCTCCGTGTCCGCGGCCACTGAACCACCGCGCGCGGCCGCGTGGGTCGAAGGATTTCTCAAAGGAAGCGGCGAGATCCTCTATCATGACGATTCGTTGTTCGGAATCTTCGACGGCTGGCTGGCGTCGCTGACGACTGAGGCGTTCCCGACCTTGTTGCCGATGCTCCGCCGAACGTTCGGCACGTTCGAGTCTCCACTTCGCCGCAACCTGGGCGAACGGGCGCGACGTTCCGCAAGTCCGACACGCCTGCCGGACAAGGGCGCACACACGATCGATCTCGATACCGAGCGCGCCGCCACCGTACTCCCCCTGGTCGCGAAACTTCTGGGTCTGGGAGGAAGCTCGCCATCATGAGCACGCTTGCGAACGATGAGGAACGGCTCCGGCGATGGCGCCTTATTCTGGGCGGCGACGCGGCCGACGGCACGGGCTGCATGCTCGGCGCGGAGGACATGGCCATGGACCAGACCCTCTCGGAGCTTTACGACCGCGACAAGTCGAAGGTGGGGATGGAGAAGTCGGCCCCGCGCGTCGCACGGTGGCTCGGTGACATCCGTAAGTTCTTCCCGACGTCCGTGGTGCAAATGCTCCAGAAGGACGCGATGGAGCGACTCGACCTGCGGCAACTGCTCAAGCAGCCCGAGTTGCTTCGCGCCGTGCAGCCCGACGTCCACATGGTCGCGAACTTGCTGTCACTACGGTCGGTCTTGCCCTCCGAAGCGCGCGAGACCGCGAGGATGGTGGTACGGACGGTCGTCAATCAACTGGAACGCAAGCTCGCCGAACCGTTGCGGCAGGCGGTCAACGGCAGCCTCGACCGCGCGTCGCGGAACCGCCGCCCCAGGCACAACGAGATCGACTGGAACCGGACGATCCGCGCGAACCTCAAGCACTATCAGGTCGAATACCGCACGATCATACCCGAGCGTCGGATCGGCCACGGCCGCAAGCGGAGTGCCCTCCGCGAGGTCGTCCTGTGCATCGACCAGAGCGGTTCGATGGCGACCTCGGTGGTCTACGCGGGGATCTTCGGCGCGGTGCTCGCCAGTCTCCCTGCCATCAAGACACATGTGGTCGTTTATGACACGGCCGTCGTCGACCTCACCGCGGAACTCCACGACCCCGTCGACCTCCTCTTCGGCACGCAGCTCGGCGGCGGCAACGACACGCCCCGCGCCCTGACGTACTGCCAAGGGCTCATCACCCGCCCCGAGGAGACGATCCTGATTTTGATCAGCGACCTCCACGAAGGGGCGGGAAGTGAAGAAATGATCAAACGGTTGGGAGGACTGGTCGCCTCGGGAGTTCAGGTCGTCGGCCTATTAGCCCTGAGCGACGACGGTGCCCCCTCCTACGACCACACGAACGCCAATCGCATGGCCGACATGGGCATCGCCGTCTTCGCCTGCACTCCCGACCTCTTCCCGGACCTCATGGCCGCCGCCATCTCCCGCAACGACCTCACCCAATGGGCGGCATCGAAGGGGATCGCCGCGACCCGCGGGTGGAACCAAGCGACATGACCCGTCACACGACGGTCGCGTCATGGATCCGGCCCCGGTGTCGGTTCAGGACGGTGACGAGCTGGGCCCATTCGATGGGCTTGCTCACATGGTCGTCGCAGCCGAACCTCAGGCATTCGTCACGGTGTTCGTTGATCGCGTACGCCGTCAAGGCGATAATCGGCCAGCGATAACCTTGAAGCCGGAGCTGCCTCGTGGCCTCGAATCCGTCGAGCCTCGGCATCTGGAGGTCCATCAGGATCCAGTCAAACGGGCGGCCCTCGTCTCGGGCCTGAAGCGCCTGTTCCACGGCCTCCTGACCGTCCTGGGCGACCGACACTTCAGTGCCCGACTTTTCGAGCCGGAACGCGATGAACTTGCGGATCGATTCGTTGTCTTCGGCCACGAGCACCCGGCCGCCCAGGTGTGGAGTCTCCGCGAGCATCCCCGCTCGGGCCTCGCCGTCGCGGGGTGGTTCGCTCACGGCTTCGGTCACAACCCCGATGGGAAAGGCGAGGCGGAACTCGCTGCCATGGCCGGGCCGGCTGTGGACGGTGATCGTGCCGTCGAGGAGGTGGACAAGACTCTTACTGATCGCCAGGCCGAGCCCCACGCCTGAATCGCGGGCGGTGCGATTGTCCCTCGTGTAGAAGACGTCGAAAAGCTTGTCGATCTCGGCATCGGCGATGCCGATCCCCGTGTCGCACACTGCGATCCGGAGCTGATCCCCGTCACGACCGACCCGCACGGTCACGCCCCCCCCCTCAGTGAACTTGATCGCGTTGATCACGAGGTTCGAGAGCACCTGGCGGAGGCGGACCGGGTCGGTCCGGACCGTCGCGGGGGCGTCGGCCGCGAACTCCACGACCAGCGACAATCGCTTGGCTTCGGCCCGGGGTCGCAGCGACTCCGCCACGTCCTCGACCACTCTGGCCGGTGCAACGTTCGCGAATTCGACCCGCAGTTCGTTCCGCTCGATCTTCGTCAAATCGAGGATGTCATTGATCAGGTCGAGGAGGTGTCTGCCGTTCTGTTTGATCGTCAACAGGTCGTCGATTCGGGCAGGGGGCAGGGCGCGGACGTGCTCGTCTTCGAGTAAGAGGTCGGTGAACCCGAGGATGGCGGTCATCGGCGTGCGGATTTCATGGCTCACGTTGCCGAGGAATTCGCTCTTGGCGCGGTCGGCGGCCTCGGCGGCCTCCTGCGCCCGCCGCGAGTCTTCCGCGCTCCGGAGGGCCTCGGCCACGCGTTTGCGCTCGGTGACGTCCCGCGCGACTCCCGTGAGCACGGGCTGTCCTTCCAGGTTGAGGATCGACGTGGAAAGGACCTCGAGAACCGGCCCTTCTTCGCCCCCGACCGCGATCATCGCCTCGAACGCAGGGATCCGTTCAGACTTCCAGGCGCCGGCGAACGCCCCGAGCGCGGCGTCACGGTTGTCGGGGTGCAGGAGGTCGACGAACGGCTTGCCCACCCAGTCCTCGCGCTTCAGGCCGGTCAGCGTATCGAACGCGGGGTTCAACGAGCGGATCACCCCGTCGGCCGTCGCCGACCAGATCACCACCTTCGCGGTCTCCACCAGGCCGCGATACCGCGCCTCCGATTCGCGGAGCGCGTTCTGGTCGCGGACCCGTTCGGAGACGTCGCGCGCCACGACCAGCCCCAGCACGTCGGGCGTGGTGTGGATCCGGCTCACGCTCACGTTCACGGGGATCGTCTCGCCGTGCTCCATGCCCAGGAAGTACCCTTCGCGCGAGTGGTAAAAGCCGGTCCGGCGGTACGCCTGGATCAGGCGTTCGACGCCTCCTTGATCTTGACTTGTAAACAGGTCTTTGAGCGTCAAACCGCACACGAAATCCCAGTCGTAGCCCGTCATCCGCAGCGCGGCCGGGTTCACGTCGACGACCCGGTTGTCGCGGGGGTTGAAAACGAACAGTGCGTCGTTCGATTCCCGGAACAGGCATCGAGCGATTTCTTCGTGACGCGAACCCATTTCGTCGCTTCCTCCCCGGCGCCGCGGCTGGGACATCCCCTCGCGAGGATACCCGTTCGACCGACGATGCGTCCGGTCTCCGCCGCGACTTTCATCGGTCTTCCGACGCCCACTTCATTTTGATTCGGGGTTATCGTCTTCGGGCGGATCAAAAAGTGACGCGCTCTTCCCGGTCATTTCCTTGTAAAGGCATTTTTGGGCCTCTTCCCAGTTGAGCGGTTCGACACGTTTGCCTACCTCCCCTTCGGGCTTTCCGCCGTCTTCCCAGAGCCGATAGGCAATTTTGTGGAGCTTGGCCACGATCTCTGCCTTGGCCTTGAACCAGTTCGCCTGCTCCTCAGCCTGCGATTCGCCCTTCGGCTCGCCCCGACGCTTCCAGTTCTCGGTCGCCTGGAGTCTGGTCAGCTTTTCCACCAATGGCGACGAGTTTCCCGGCTTCTTTGCGTCTGGAGGCGAGGGGGGGGGCGCGGAGTCTTTTTGTTGCACAAAGGGGTTCGGTGACGCGAACGGTCGCCAGCCCGATAAGCTCAGGCCCGAGAGGACGATCGCGACCAATGACAACGCCGCCCACATCCACTGCCGGCGATCCCCACGAGGTTCCGGCGCCAAGGTCTGGTCCAGCGCCGCGGTGAATTCACGGATCGTGGGATAACGCGCCTTTGGATTCTCTTGAAGCGCCTTCATGATCGCCGTGTCGACCGCCGGGCTGAGCAAAGGGTTCAGCGCGGAGGGGGGCTTGAACACCCCCAGCGGCAATTGACCGGTCAACATCTCGTACGCCAGAGCCGCGAGCGAGTACTGATCGGCGCGCTCGTCCACCTTCAGCCGATATTGCTGCTCGGGAGCGACGTAGCCGAGCGTGCCCACCGCCTGGGTCGGCCGCGACAGCGCCCCGGAGCCGGCGCGGAGAACGGCGATCCCGAAGTCCGACACGCGGGGGTTGTCCCCTTCGTGCAGCAGGATATTCTCGGGCTTCAGGTCGCGGTGAATGATCTTGTTTCGGTGGAGGTAGTTGAGGGCCTCTCCCACAGGCATCACCACCGACCGCACTTTCTGCTGGCTCATCGGCTTGCCGGGCTTCATCTGGCGGCGGAGGTCGCCCCCCTCGACGTACTCCATGACCAGGTAAGGCCGACCGTTCATGTCGCCGAAGTCAAAAATCGACAGCACGTTCGGGTGCGAGACCTTCGCCATCAGCTCGGCCTCGCGGCGGAACCTGACGAGGTCGTTGCCGGGGTCGTCCCCATGCTCTGCGAGGAGGAACTTGATCGCGACCAGACGGTCGAGCTGGATCTGCCTGGCGACAAACACTTCGCCCATGCCGCCGCGCCCGATCCGTTCGAGGACTTCGTAGGCGTCGATCACCGGGAGATCTCCGCCCGGCTTGCCTTTCGTCGCGATCGGTGAATCTCGCCGAAGTTCGTTCGCCATGGGTGCTTCCCCTTAACGTCAGGCCCGTTTAATTTTTCGATGGAGCGAGATGACCAATGCCCGATTGTCAATGACCGAAGGAAAACGAAGGAATCTGGGGAAGATCGCGGTCTCATTTCTTGGTCATTGACCATCCGTCATCGGTCATCGGGGTCGTGACCTACGCAAACTTGAAACGCTTGTTTTCGGCTTGTTTGCCCGAACTGACGAAATCTCGCGACTCAAGGCCGCAAGTCCATTAATCCGAGCGGTTTACGGGTGGCGAAAAGTTCCTCATTGTCGGCCCTTCAAGTTTGCGTAGGTCACGACCAAGGTGGAGATCACAAAGACGCCGATCCCGGCGTTCGCGACCGGAACGGTCAATGCCGCGACGATGCCGACGACCGCGAAATTGATCGTGCCGACCACTCGAAGGGCACGCCAGCCCCTCTCGGCGACCGTCCCTGCGGGAACGTTCGCTTCCGGGCAGACGACGGAGAGTTCGTCAGGGGTCCGTGTGATCGCGAAGAATTCACCGCGGCTCGCCCAAGGCGGAAACGGCTCCGCGGAGGCGAGACGACAGACCGCCAATCTGAGGGAGAGGAGGCGAAGATTAAGGGGGTTGACGTTCATCGGCGTCCGTTCTTTGCCTCTGGTCTTCGCTCAACACGGCGTCAGCGAACCCGGGGCCGTCGGGGGGGATTTTGGGGCCGACGATCTGAGTTTCCGCACGACTGGCAGCGCGGCTTCATTTTCGACTTGGTGGTCCCGGGATGCCCGATGCCCGATGCCTGATTGCCCGATGCCCGATTGCCAATGACCGATGAGAAAGCAAAGAAACGGCGATCTTCCCCAGATTCCTGGTGTTCCTTCGGTCATTGACCATCGGGCATCGATCATCTCGGTTCCACGAAAACGAAACAGCCCTGTCACGACTGGGATCAAGCCTTGTGGCTTCGGGTGACGATCCGCCTGGCCGCGCGGAGGTCGTCTTCGAGACGATCAAAACCGCCGACGTGCATCAGTTTGAAAATGAGTCGGTCGAAGTCGCGCTCAATTTCCGCGATGTGGTGTTCGCGATTGCCGGTGGTTGTTTTCTTCTCCGTGTCCGCAGCGGTGAGCGTCCCGTTGGTCGCGATCTTTCTGGGCCGTCCCGGGGATCGCTTTACCACGGAGTACTTCGTTTCGGCCTTCGCGGCGGAACCGGCGCTCGTCGAGGCTGAGGCGGTCGAGCCAGCCTCGGCGGTGCGGGTTCTCGTTCGGATGTTGCCGGTCAAGCCGAGTTTCGATCGTAGGCCGGTAACCAGGGTCGAGCTAAGTTTCCCCGTGTTGCCCGCTGCGTTCCAAGCCTCGCTCACCTTTTTCAAGGTGGCTTGCTGGTTCTTCTGCAAGTACGCGGTCACGAACACCGTCTTGTTGGGTTTCTTCTCTGTGGTAGCCACCATGTTTCCTTTTCCAGAATGCGGATTACTTCGTCGCTCATCAACCTGACGAACGCGAGGCTGACGGCGCCACTCCCGTCGCTCGGTTTTTCTCCGAATTCGAGGAAATGGGTTTCGCCTGCCATGCCGGAGCTCGTAATGTAACACGAACTGCCACGATTGGTACAAGGGAAGGAAAATTGATATCGTCGCCGGCGACATCAACTCTTGCCACTTGATCTCATTGGCGGTTGGCGGATGGCTCAATCACGAGACCGAGGCATATCCTTCCCGCTGTGGAGGTCATTCAGCAATTCGACCGCCGCATCGACGATCTTTTCCCCCGAGCCCTTTTCCAGAAAACTATGTAGTCCAGTCCAAACCTGATAACCCCCAAGGTCGAAGCCCTTGGCATCGGGGATGTAACCCACATAGTCGTTGGCCAGCTCGAACACGAACGTCTCCCGGTACGGAGACTTCAGCTTGATCTCTCGTCCCAGAACGGTGAAAAACTCACCGGGGACGCCGACCATGGCGACGTCGCCGATCACCACCGCCTGTACCCATGTCTTGCGTTCCCGGCCTTGCTTGGAGGCGAGCTTCTTGCGCATTTCTCGGAAAATGGCGATCGTCTTCTCGTGGTAGGGCGGCGGTTGACGCTTCGTGCAATACGCCACCACGGCGGCGTCGTCCTTCGCTTCGTCAAACAAGCGATACCTCAGCGTGATCTCTTTCCTCATGCCGGTCACCCTCGCGACGAGCCGTTCGCGGTCGTGGTCGAGTGCGTCGGACACGGCCGACTTGATCCGAGTCAACGCTTCGGCGGCCTTCAGGTCGAGGTTGTGGGTCGAGCCCGACGCGCCCTCGAAGAAAAGGAACGTTCCACCACGCTCCTTCTCCAGTTGTTGCGCCGCCAGTCCATAAAAGCTGGGAGAACGTACCGCCCCGTTCACCGTGCCGATGGTATGGGTCGAATGGTTAAACAAGACCGCCTCGGGCTTGCCGTCGGGCCGGGCGAATTCGAGCACGGGCAGGTCGGGGTCGAACGGCCCGGTGGGT
>JAYUFP010000612.1:0-4687 GCA_043738665.1 Isosphaeraceae bacterium | reverse complement strand
CGAGCAGGTGAGGAGCCCCTTCGGCCCGCAGGATATCGAAGGCCTCGCGACTCTCCACGCCTTGAAACAAGCCGAGCATGGCGCGTAAGAGGAAGATGTCTCCCGAGGCGAGTCTCGGACTGAGTTCGCCCATGGCGTTTACGAGAACGTGCGCGTCGGCCGCATTCGTGAGGGGGTAGTTGCCCAAACCGTTGAGTTCGGCAAGCAGGTTCGAGGGGTCGGTGAACCCGCGCGCCAGAACGTCGGCGAGCGGGCTCGGGTCGTCGCGGTTCAGCCCCACCGTCTCGGCTCCGGTCAATACGTCAGCAAGGTGAACACGTCATGAGGCGCAAGCTTTTCCCGACCGTGGAGGAACGCCAGTTCGAGGACGAACGCACAGCCCGCCACTTCACCCCCGGCCTGCTTCACCAGGTCGCAACAGGCCCGCATCGTCCCGCCGGTCGCGAGCACGTCGTCGAGAAGCAGCACTCGCTTAGATTCGGCGAAGGCGTCGGTGTGGACTTCGAGCCGATCGGAGCCGTATTCAAGCTGATACTCAAGAGCGATCGTCGCGTACGGGAGTTTGCCCGGTTTGCGGATCGGTACGAACGCGGCATTGAGTTTGAGAGCGAGCGGCGCTCCGAAGATGAAACCGCGCGCTTCCGCCGCGGCGATCGTGTCGATCGACTTGCCCTGGTAATGCTCGGCGAGGCGGTCGATGGCCGCGCCGAAGGCTTTTGGGGAGCTGAGCAGGGGGGTGATGTCCTTGAACAAGATCCCTGGCTTGGGGAAGTCCGGGATGTCGCGGAGGTAGGCACCGAGGTCGATCGTCGCGGGGTCGGACATTCCAGGCTCCAGAAACCGAACGGAAGAAACGCCGGACCAGGGCGGCATCGCCGCGGCCGTCGCGATTTCAGATGGTCCGGTTATATCCGAGACGCCGCACCCCGGCCAACCCGAGGACCGGGAAAGGGGGATGGCCGATGGCCAATGATCGATGGCCGATGATCGAGGATTGAGTTCCGGTGATGTGATTCGGCGGACGCGTGGGACTATGCCGCGGGTCACGTTCCAGGGAGAGGATAAGACTCCCGCGATTGATGGTCCGCCATCGGTCATCCGTCATCCGTCATCCGCCATCCGTCATCCGCCATCTCAGGGCTTAAACCCGTCAAGGTCAGAGAGGTTCGCCGATGTTTTCAGCTCTTGCTGAGAGAAGGGGGTCGCGCGGCGAGGGGTAGGGGTGGCGCGAGGGTCGTTGTCGGCGGAGAGTTCCGACGGGACGGGGAGCCTGATGCCCACGAAGTCGGTGCCGCCTCCTCGGATCGTTCCGGACTGAATCGGGCCGATTCCCAACACATGCACGTCCTTCGCCGTGGCGATCGCGACGAGAGTTCCCGAGTTCCAGACGAGCTGGCCGGAGGAGCGGTCGTAGGCGAAGAGCGCGAGCTTGGCCACTCCGCGCTGGTCTTGTTTCTTGATGAGCGGGATTTCAGGGATCGTTCCGGCGGGAACGCCCGTGATCGTGGTGGGAATGGTCGTTTGCTGGATGCCGACAAGCCAGTTGTAGTCGTCGGTGCCGTAGGCTCCCACGCGGGCTTCAACGACCCACTGAGCCTGCTCGGCCTTGGGGCGGAGCAGGACTCCCTGTGTCAGCAAGGACTGCCGCAAGCTCGAAACGACCCACCCTTGGTCGACGGCGGTGACGTTCGTCGTATCGAGATAAACCGGCACCCCCGCGAGCGGCCGGAAGTCGACTTTCTGGAGGGCGGAATCCCAGGCGTTGGTGAGCAGCAATTGCTCGGTCGCGGTCCTCGCTGTGCTTGAGGTTTTCACGGAGCCGCAGCCCGCGCCGATCACCGGCAGGGCGAGCGCGGCAAGGGCGAGAGCTAGGCCAGTCGCGAGTTTTCGGGCGTTTTTTTCGGGCCGAGGGTTCGTCCGCATGGGCGTTCCGTTCCGTCCCCGAGTTGGCGAGGAGAGTCTTGACCGTAAGCCGTTGCCAAGGCGAGCCGAAGGCCGGCGGCGCGGGTGACCCCGCTCCGCCGGCCGAGGCCGGCTCATGCTTCTTTGACGCCCCGCGTCACTTCTTGACCGAGGGGTCGGCCGAAGGAGACGTTTGCTTGGCGACGCCGGGGTTCACGCTCGTCGGGGTCGGCTTGGTGACTTCGGACGACAAGGCTGCGGGGGTGGGCGCCTTGATCCGAGGGGCGTTCGCGGCGGGACGGGCCGTGGAGACGTCGCGGCTGGGCGCGGGTCCCGAATTGGACTTCCCGCCCATGAGCTTGACCTGTTCGTCAACGTCATACTGCTCGTTCGCGAGTTTCACGCGGCCGGTCATCTTGTTGTCGATCGACGCGGCCTGCAAAAGGCCGACCATGTATTCACCCATGGCCTCCTTGAGCTTGACCTCGTAGATCATGTCGTGGACGCCCTTCTTGACCGCCGGGTTGTTGCGGTCGATCGGCTGGCCCGGGATGATCCCTTCGCGGCGAAGGATCACCCAGGTCGCCTCGGCCACCTGGATCGGTCCGGTGAAGTCGCCGTCCTTGGGCTTGTGGGCCGGGTCCTTGTCCTTGTGGTCGCCGTCGACGAGCTGGTAGAAGGCGGATTCGGAAACGGTCCGCGGGTAAGCGTGGCGCGAGATCGGGTCGGCGAGGAGGCCGCCGAGCGACCTGCTGCTCGAATCCATCGAACGTTCCATCGCCGTCTTCTCGAACCCGTTAGGGTTCTTGCGGAGTTCTTCCCAGATTTGCTTCGCCGCCTGGATCTTGTCGACCATGATCATCCGGACCCGCAGCTTTTCGCCGTACTGAGCCTCGAACGAATCGATCTCGTCCTGCGGGGTCACCTGGACGCGGTCGGCGGCGAGCTTCCGCAAAGCGATCGCCGGGTAGATGATGTCGTTGGCGTACTGGGCGGGGCTGATGCCGCGCTCCTTGTCGAGCGTCCGCAGCCAGGCCTCGCGGCTGATCCCGCCGACCCGCATGGCGATGTTGTCGATTTCCTGATCGATCTCGGTCGCGGTGATCTCGATCTTCTTCGCACGGAGCGCCAGTTGGATCAACTTGCGGGCGATCAAGGTTTCGAGGATTTCCTCGCCTTTGCGGACGATGCACTCGTTGGCGAGTTGCTGTCGGGTGATCACCTCGTCGTTGATGATGGCGATCGGGTCGGTCGGGTTGACCGGGAGCTGCTTGAGTTCGAGCTTGGGCAGCGGGGCCGTGGGCTGGGCCTGCGCTTTTGCCGGGGTCCGAGTGGCGGTGGCGGCCGACCGACCGGTTCGTCCCGAGGTCGGATCTTGCTGGGCCTGCGCCAGGGTCGATTCGACCCCGAGAACACCCATGAGCGTCAGGGCGACCAGCGCCCTTCGGACGTTAAAGCCGCGTTCCTTGGCGATCATCCTTGGCATCTCCTTAAGCCAGGCCGGGGCGTATCGCATCGATTGTCGCATCGAGCGGCCCGAAACCCTCTCTACCCAAGACCTTCTTGAACATTGAGGCACGGTCGCTCGGCTCCCTATCGGCCGAGATCGCCCCAACGGACCGGCGGGTCGCGGCCGGGACTTTAGTTTTTCCCAAAAGAATGGTCAATCGCAATTCAGGCCCCGGAACACACGATCGTGTGAAATTCCGACTAGACGGACGCACGGATTCGCCGATAATGCCCGCGCTAGGATCTCTTCATCTGATGGCCTTTTTCGATGAGAAATGGCGGCCGGACGATCTCATGCTCAAAGTGTGGATCTTTAAACGCTACTGTTTGTGCTCGCTCTTGCTCGCCGTCGCGATGCAGGGGATTACCCCTGATGCGAACGACCTCGCCTCTTTGAGATTGTTCCGACTGGTCCTGCCCGCCACGACGTCACTCATTGGGATTCTGAATGACGACGCCGGGGGCATGCCGCGCGGAGCTTCTGAGGACACGACACCCCACAGACAACGCGATGGCGAGGAATCGCCCTCCGAAGTCTGCCTTTGTCCCAACGGCCCGCAAAACAGCCCGTGGCGCCGGTTTTCCCGGCCCCTGGAGGGTTGGGGGCACGCCGCGATTGCGGTCGTCGCGATTCGTGCCGAGGCTTCCGAGCTTTCCTCGTCCGCAAAACCCCACGATCGCGCCGCCTCCGGCGACCTGATCAGGCTGCACTGCCGACTTTCCTGCTGAAATCCCGCCGACTCCCGCCGATCGCGGCTTGACGACGCTAACCGTGGCGGAACCGTCGCGCCGCGCCTTCCTCGCGGGTCACTTCATCTTCATCTTCATCTTCATCTCCATCTTCAATTCCATCTCCATCGTGCCGCGTTCTTGTGTAGACGGGCGCCCACTTGCGTTCGCGGCGCGGGTCGCTTTCGGTCGATCAATTCTCATGGGAGACTGAATCCATGCAGTCCGCGATGTTCGTTCTCGCCTATTTTTCCCCGGAAACGATGCTCCCGGCCACGTCGATCCTGGCGACCGCGATCGGCATTTTCATGATGTTCGGCAAGGGAATCTTCCGGATCGTGGTTGGCTCATGTCGTCAGATTCTCGCCCGTCCGGGATCGAAGGGCGCATTGAAAGGGCCACATTTTTCGATGCAAACCGAGACGGAAGCCGCGCAGATGTCGCTGACTTCGACGGAGACCACGCAGCAGGTCGGGGAGTTGAGGAAGTGAGCATCGACTCGTCCGTCGAGCGCCGCCGCAAGTTCGGAGGGAATGTCTTGAAAAAG
>JAYUFP010000611.1:0-4692 GCA_043738665.1 Isosphaeraceae bacterium | reverse complement strand
ACTTCCTCCGCGGCCGGCTCACGGCGATGGACGAGAAGAACTTGCAGTTCGAGATCCGGCTCGACACCAAGCCGGTCCCGCGCGACCGCGTCTCGCGAATCATCTGGTTGCACCCGGAGGAGATCATCGGTCCCAAACCGCCGAAGCCCGAAAAAGACAGGGACGCGACCTCCCGGCTCCAGGCGGTTCGAAAGGATGGAACCCGCCTCACGTTCGTACCGGATAAGGTGCGGGGCACGATGGTCCTGGGGAAGAGCGACGTTCTCGGCGAGTGCCAGGTCGATGTTAAGGAGGTCGACCAGCTTCTGATCGCGGGTGCCATCGAGAAGGAAGCGGCCAAACTCGTCTATCAGCAGTGGATCTTGAAGGACGCCATCGAGCCCAAGTCCGCCCGGGACGACGGCGGCGACACGCCCGGCGGACGATCCCCGGGGACCGAGTCGCCGCTGGTCGGCAAGGCCGCGCCCGACTTCAAGCTCGACCTGCTCGACGGCAAACCGTTCGCGCTCGCGGACACGAAGGGGAAGGTGGTGATCCTCGACTTCTGGGCCACCTGGTGCGGCCCTTGCATCCAGGCGATGCCGCAGGTGGAAAAGGTCGCCAACGAATTCAAGGACCGCGGGGTGCGGCTCATCGCCGTGAACCTGCAAGAAACGCCGCGAGACATCACGCCGATGCTCGAGCGCCATAAGCTGAAGATGACCGTCGCGCTCGACCGGGACGGCGTGGTCGCGGAACGTTACAAGGCGAACGCGATCCCCCAGACGGTGATCATCGACCGCGAGGGGAATGTGGCTCGCCTTTTCGTCGGCAGCTCTTCCAACCTCTCCGAAACGCTCCGGGAAGCCTTGAAGGGTGTACTCGACCCCGCGGAGAAGAAGGAGCCGGCGAAGTGACAAGATCCGCCTTGGGAATCGGGCACCGACCCGTACCGGACGCCGCGATTTGTCGCGATTCTACTCGGGCCGTGTTCGTATTCCCGAGGATCTGGAGTTCTCCCATGCCAGTCCGCGCCTTGCGCTTCGCGCTCCTCTTCGCACTCGTCACGCCGACGGCATTCGCCCAAACACCTCCGCCCGATTCTTCGCCTGTGAAGTCGGTCGCGTTCGAGGCGAAGAGCGTGGGGCGGACGTTGAAGTACAACGTCATCCTGCCCTTGAACTACGAGAACTCGACCGAGCGATTCCCGGTCCTGTACTTGCTTCATGGTTACTCCGGAAATTATCTCAACTGGGCGCGGTTCAACGCACCGAAGTTCGCGAAGGAGTACCCGCTCATCGTCGTCATGCCGGACGGCGGCAACTCCTGGTACGCAAACTGGTCCGAGAGCGAGGACGGTCAGAAGAACGCTTGGGACGACTACATCACCAAGGACTTGATCGGTCACATTGACTCGACTTACAGAACCATTGCCATCCGCGATGGGCGGGCGATCAACGGCCTCTCGATGGGAGGCTACGGCGCACTCACGCTGGGCCTCAAACACCCCGACCTTTTCTGTTCAATCGGAACCCACAGCGGTGCTCTCGCCTTCGCCCGTTCGGTCGGCGAACGACTCCGCTCCGGCGGCGACGCTGCCAAGCAAAAGACACCCCGAAAGCTCTCCGACCTACCCAACCCCAACATCGGGACTGAAGGGTTCAACAGCCAGGTCGAGCGGACCCCCAAAGGCAAGCTCTTCGCCAAAGCCGAAGACGCCGACGCGTACGACCCGTTCAAGCTCGTGCTGACCGTTCCCAAGGAAAAAATGCCGCATATTTACGTGGATTGCGGCACCGAGGACGGTTTGCTGAAGAGCAGCCAGGACTTCGCAAAGCTCCTGATGGAGAACAAGATCCCCTTCACCTACGCGGAGTCGATCGGGGGGCACAACGGCCCCTACTGGTCGCGTGAGATCGGTCACTCCATGGCCGTGCAGTATCATCTCCTTAAGCGAAACCTATCGAAGCCCGCCTCGGACGCCAAGGCCGGCACTCCCGGCTGAGCCGAGGCCCGTGATGGCAACACAATCACCCTACTCGGGCGACCGCCGCGCCCGGGTTCTCGCGACGCGCCACAGCCCGGCTGAAGTGACGGCGAAATCCCGCGTGATCTATGACGCGGTCCTCGCCGAATCGAAGGCGATCGTCGCGGGGAACTTCACGGTAATAGGCGTCGCCGAGCTGAGGTTGCTCTTCCAGCTCTACGACCGTCACTTCTTTGACGGTCTCCTCGATCGGTCCATTCGCGAGGATGTCGCGAGCCTCGCATTCCGACTCTCGAACCGGATGACAAGTTCCGGTGGCACCACGGAGCGACTCCGCCCGCGTTCGGGTCGCTTCCCTCGCGACTCGTACACGATAACCGTCTCGACGTTTCTCCTCTTCCAGAGCTTCAGTATCGACGGGAGAAAGGTCTACGTCGGCGGGCTCGAATGCAAGGACCGGCTCGAAGCCCTACAGCGGATTTTCGAGCATGAGTTGTTACACTTGACCGAATTCCTTGCGTGGGGAGAGTCGAGTTGTGCTCGGGATAACTTCCAGAACCTTTCGCGGCACATCTTCGCACACGCCGGGGTTAAGCATGAACTCATCACCCCTCGCGAAGTCGCCGCGTCGGCGTTCGACGTCCGGGTCGGGGATCGGGTCGCGTTTGAGTTTGAAGGAGTGCCCAAGGCCGGCATCGTGAACCGGATCACGAAGCGCGCCACAATCCTGGTTAAAGACCCCAAGGGCCGGCTTTTCTCAGACGGAGTCACGTACTCGACGTTTTACGTGCCGATTTCCCTGCTTCGAAAGGAGCGCGCCGGGTCGTGACCGCGGAGTTCTCCGTTCGCGCGGTTCAAGATTCCGCGACGGGTTGCGGCACGTCTTCCCTCTCATCACTCGACTCGTGCGCCATGATCATATCACCGAAATGGACGACCCGGTCTCGGCCTCCGGCCTTCGCCTGGTAGAGCGCCCTGTCGGCTTCCCAGAGCAGCCGGGTCGAAGATTGCGCAGGGTGTCGGGTGGTCGCCACGCCGAAGCTCGAGGTTACCGGGCGGTTCGGCCATCGGCGGTTGTTGATCGATTGGCGTAACCGTTCGCAGACGGCAATACTCGCGCACGTCCCGGTCGCGGGCAGGATCAACGCGAATTCCTCCCCGCCGTAGCGAGCGACCAGGTCATGAACCCGGCATCCCGACTTCAACACTCCGGCGATTTCCCGCAACACTTCGTCGCCTGACATGTGGCCGAAGGCGTCGTTGTACGCTTTGAACTGGTCGACGTCGAGCATGACGAGCGAGAGCGGCTGATTGTGCCGCGTCGAGAACGCCACCGACGAAGCGATCGTCTCGTCAAACACGCGACGGTTGCCCAGTCCCGTCAGGGCGTCGGTCGCGGCGCGTTCGGCGAGGAGGGCGTTCTGTCGCTCGAGCGCCGCGTGAACCTTCGCGAGTTCCTCCGCATGGGCACGGAGTTGGTCCTGCATTCCCAGAATGCGCCTGGCGACATTCAGCCGGGCGGTCAGTTCGCAGGGGTCGACCGGCTTGCTCAGGAAGTCATCGGCCCCCGCTTCCAAACCCTTGATCCGGTCTTCCCGGCTGTCGCGCGCCGTCAACAGGATCACGTAGGTGTACAGCGGCCCTTCGCGGGTGCGGATCCGCCGGCAAAGCTCGGGTCCGTCCATCTCCGGCATCATCCAGTCGGAGACGAGGATTTTCACGTTCTCGCGACTGACGATGTTCCAGGCCTCGGCGCCGTCGCGGGCCACGGCCACCGAATACCCCATTTTCTCCAGGGTCTTCCGCAACTTCAGAGCGGTCACGCGGTCGTCCTCCGCGATCAGAATTTCCACGCGGCAATCCCTCTTTTCATCGTTGCCATGGGTTCGTAAAAGCGAGTTCATCGGGGCAAGGGCGTTAGACGACCGCCGGGGTGATCAGGGAATGAAGTTCGCGACAAAATAGCGCGTTGGAGCGGTGGAGGTCGGCTATCGCAGGGTCGATGGCGGCGACGTCGCCCGTCTTTGCCAACGTTTCCAGGTGCGACGCCGCCTCGAAAGCGGGCCCCGGTCCGAAGTTTGCGACGGAGCCTTTGAACGCGTGGGCCGCGCGGTGAAGGCGAGAAAGGTCGCCCGCGTCCGCGGCGTTAAGAATCTCGACGAGGAGATCCGGCGAGCCTTCGAGAAAGAGCGCGGCAAGCTCCCTTAAAAGTTCTTCATCGCCATCGACACCGGCCAGCGCCGTGTCGACATCGAACGCGGGCGCGTCGTCGGAAGCGGCCGCCGCCGGTCGTCCGATCGCCTCACTCGGGGCCACACGATTTTTCATGCAGCGGGCGATCGCCTCCGAGAGTTCGTGGGACCGCATCGGCTTGGAGACGTAGTCGTCGCAACCCGCTTCGAGACATCGTTCACGGTCCCCTTTCATCGCGTGAGCCGTCATTGCGATGACCAGTACGTGACCCATTTCGGGGTGTTGTTTCTCGAACCCACGCAGAATCCGGGTCGCTTCCAGGCCGTCAAACACCGGCATCTGAACGTCCATTACGACGAGGTCGAACTGATCCTCCATGAGCGCGTTAAGGGCTTGATGGCCGTCATCGACCGCCCGCGGTTCATGGCCTAGTTTTTCGAGCATGCGGACCGCGAGCTTTTGATTCACGGAATTGTCTTCGGCCACCAAGACGTGCAATTTCGTTCGATGTTCCGGCTCTGACGGCGGATCGT
>JAYUFP010000610.1:0-4701 GCA_043738665.1 Isosphaeraceae bacterium | reverse complement strand
CGTACCGTCTCGCCCTCTTAAATCGGCTCCGCGAGCCGTTGCCGACCGGATTCGTCGGCATGGTCTACCTCGACCTTGCGAACGCCTGCGCTCGCGAGGGTTATGTCACCAGTCATCCGTTCGACAACACCGAGGGATCGACGCGGCTCCACGCGATGCTGGGCGATGCGGAGCACCCGTCGTACGCGCGAAGTGCCGCGGCGGCATTGCCGTTCCTTTCCCGCGACGATCGCGACGAGCTGATCGCCTCGGCGATGGATCACCCGTCGATCGACGTTCGGCTTACCGCCGCGACAGCCGCCGCGCAGTTCGGCAATGACTCCGCGCTGCGATTCCTGACGCGGATGTGTCTCGACCCCAACCAAGGCAAGTCGGCATCCAGACACCTGACCGAACTCGGTCACGGAGGTTTGATTCCTTCCGAGGCCCTCGCGCCGGAGTTCGTGGCCATGTCGGAGATGGCCGCTTGGCTCGCGCACCCGGTCGAATTCGGAAGGCCTCCGGACGCCGTCGAGGTCATCGACTCGCGGGCGATATTTTGGCCGCCGACCAACGACACGCGGAGACTCTGGCTCGTCGCCTATCGATACGACCCGGATCGGCCCGAAGCAGAAACCTTACGAGGGGTCGGGCTCGTGGGATCGATCACGTTCAGCCTCCGCGGCGAAGTCACTCCGGAGATGCCTCCAGAGGACATCTACGCCCTCCACTGTTGCTGGGAGCTACAAGTGAATCACGACCCCGGGGCCCCCTCCGAGCGGAGCATTGAGGCGGGCCGGGCGATCCAAAACTCAAGGCAAACCGTCTGAGCGATCGACTTTGGTCGATCTCTCGCATTTTCGTTCTCCTCCGTCATCCGCCATTCGTCATCAGCCATTGCCCTGAATCGAAAACGATCTCGGATCGACTCTGGATGGTCTACGGCTTCGAGCGGACGGGAATCCTGAAGGCTTTCGCTCGATCGGCTTGTTCACGGGATCGACGTCTGACCGCGACCAAGGGCTTCTTGATCTTGGCTCGAATCCGAGACGAACCCGTGTCGTCCGACGACCACAATCGTCTCCTATGGAGTCCGCGGATGGGACAATCAACGACCGATCCCTTGAAGGCGCATGGCCGGTCACAAGAAACGGCGGAGCGATGGGCGAGTCTGACCGTGTTCCTGATCCCCCTGACGCTGAGTTCGGCGTTTTTCGTTCTCGTCGCCGTCAACCGACCGAACTATCTCCGCGACTACCGGCTGAATGCGAACCCCGACGCCCTCCATTACGTGGTTCTCGGGAGAAACCTGCTGCTGAACGGTCACTACTCGCGGTTGGAGCAACCGCCCTACCATCCGGACATGATCCGGACACCGCTTTACCCGATCTTCGCGGGCGGCCTCGAGATCCTTGGGAAGGCGGGGACCATTTACGCGGCGCAAGCTATCCTCCATGCGTTCTCCTGCCTGTTCCTGTACAAGGCCGTGAGGAGGCACCTCGGCGGTCCGGCGGCCTTGGCGGCGGCGCTCCTGCTCGGAACGGACCTGATGTTGACCGTATCCGACTTCGAGGCGATGTCCGAACCACTCTTCATCTTCTGGATGACGGCCGCACTCAACTTCCTTCTCGACGCCATCGCGCCCGGAGAACCTGCGAACCTTCGCACGAGAAGGCTCCTGGCGGCCGGAGTGCTCATGGGGTCGGCCGTCATGACGCGTCCCGTTGGCCTCCATCTCGTGAGCCTCTATTGCCTGCTCTACCTCTATTTCGCGTTCCGCGAACGGAGGCTAGGCGCCGGGCTGCTCCAGGTCGCTTTACTGGCGGGATTGGTGGCCATTCCCGTCAGTTGCTGGACCGCGAGGAATTACAGGGTGTTCTCGATCCCCAGTTTCTCATACGTCCCGCACATTAATTTGACGTTATACTTCGCGGCCGGGGCGTATCAGGTCGAGCACGGGGTCTCGGCGGAGGAGGCTCAGGACATGATCGTCCGCGAATTCCACTTGCCGACGTTCATCGAGGTCCACAACGAATGGACCGCGAACAAGCCGATCAAGGAAATCGACGACGAACTCAAGGCCGCGTGGCCCAAGGCCGTCTCCAAGTATCCCAGATCCCTCTTGATCGCGTCATTGACCTCGGTGGTCAAGGCGAGCACCTCGCACAACGTGGGCCTCACGGCCGAATTGACCGGCACACGTTGGAAACCCCCGGGGCTGGGAGACATCATCCGCCTTCGATCCGTCGCGTTCCGAAGGCTCCTTGAGAACGGACCCGCTTTGACCTCGGTCTTCGCCTGGCAGATGCTCCATACCACCGTCTCGCTGTTCTTCCTGATCCCTGGGCTCGTCGCGGCCGTCCGGAACCGGGCGACGCGGACGATCGGGATCACGGTCGGGGCGTTCCTCGTCTACTTCTACTTGACAGTCCCGCTTTTCGGCCTCGACACCTTCTATCGGTGCCGGTCTTCGCTCTTGCCATTCCTCGATATCTTCGCGGGCTACGGCATGGTCCGATCCGTCGGATGGTTGAGGGAATGGCGGCTTGAGAGGGCCGGGCGAGGAGGCGCTCTCACTCGGGCTTGATCGCGGGAACGGTTAACCTCAATAGAACGCGCCGATGGTGAAGTTAAAGTACTGGACGCGGTCCTGACTGGCCTTTTCAACCGGGAACGCCAGGTCGAAGCAGAGCGGGAGGGGGCCGAAGGCCGGAATGATCATCCGCAGGCCGGTTCCCACCGAGACGCGGAAGTCGTGGAAGTTGTAGTCGCGTTCCACCGTGCCGAAGTCGCAGAAGAGGACCTGGAAGAACTTGTCGTTGGCGGTCCAGGGGAACATATACTCGGCCGAACCGAGCGCCTCCATGAGCCCGCCGACCCCCTGGCCGAGTACCCTCGGGCCGACGCCGCGGTACTGGAAGCCGCGAAGGCTGCCGAAGTTGCCCGCGAAGAACCGCTCGTAAACCGGGGTGTCCTGGCCGGTGATCCCGAAGTGGCCCCGGAACGTCAGGATTCGCTTGCCCGAGCCGTCGGGCCGGCTCCCCAGGGTGAAGTAAGTCCGCCCTTCCACCTCGGCCTTGGGGTAGGTGAACGAACCCCAGCCTTGCTCGAATGAGAATTCAAGGTACTGCCCCTTGTTCGGCATGAACGGCGAGTTCCGGTTGTCGAACCGGAGGCTCGGCCGGATCGTGAACAGGTCGGTATGGCCGGCGGCGGCGAGATAGTCGGCCGGGGCCGGGCTCTTGTAGCCGTAGAAGTCGACGTTCTCGGCGCGGAACGCGACGTCGGCATAGGTCTGCGTGCCGAACTGCTTGCCGAGCGAGAACCGGCCGCCGCCTCGGGCTTCGGTCCAGTTCGGATAGATGCGGTTGAAGAGGTAACCCGACGCACTCCCGCCGATGGGAAGGTCGAAGAGATAAGGGTCGCGGAGGCTGACCTGGAATCGGTTGATGAGGGTACCCGGCATGAGTTCGAGCTGGAACGACTGTCCCGCCCCGCGGAAGGCGTTTCCGCTGACCATGTCGCTCCAGGAGCGCGGAAGGTTGAAGATGTCGAAGTTCCGTTCCGAGATCGTCAGGTTGCCGCTGAGCCCCTGATAGCTGCTCGCTCCCACGCCCATCATGAAGCGGCCGGTGGGGGCTTCTTCCAGGGTCGTGACGATGTCGGCATAGGAACGGCCGGGATACGGATCCTGGCGGTCGGGGCCGACGTCCGTCATGTTCAGCCCGGGAGAATTCGGGATCGTCCCGGGAGGCTCTCCCTCACCGAAGGCGGGCGTGGGAGGCGTCGAGCCCGGCGGCAGGGCGACGCCCCGTCTGCCGAAAGGACCGCGGGATGGAACGGTGGCCGGAGGCGTGTCGGCCGGCGGATAGAACGGGCGCGCGTCCGCCCCGAAAGGCGAGATCGCCGGCGACCCGGCGGCGGGCGCGGGGCCCGGGGCGTCCACCGGCGCGGGGATCGGCTCGATCGGCAAGACCACCGGCGGAGCCCCCCCTTGGGCCACCCTGGGCACTTCCACCACCGGCGCGGGATTGGGGTCGGGACTCTGGCCTCGGGTGTTCGTATCGATGTTCAGGTCGAGGATCGGCTTGTCGCCGTAGGGCTTGTCGTGGGGCCTCTTGTTGGCGATCTTGAAGTCCATCCCCTTGCCGGTCTCGGGCGAGTTATTGAAGTACTGCGTGCCCATCAGCCGGGTGCGGGCGATGTCGAGCCGGTTGGCGTCGAGGGGCTCGCCGGGGACCAGGCCGGCCATGGCGAACTCGCGGAGAATGACCTTGTTCTTGGTCCGCGCGTTGCCGTGGATCCAGATGTCGCCGAGGAGGAACGGCTCGCCTTCCTCGATCCTGTAAACGATGTCGACCACGCCCGGCTCGTTGGTGTAGCGGGGGTCGGGAAGGATCCTCGTGTCGATGCATCCGATCGCGTTGTACTTCGCGACCAGGGCGCGGCGGTCGGCTTCCTTGACGCTCTCCAGAATGGGCTGGCCGGAGTGAAGCGCGAGGCCGTCGCGGAGCTCGGCCGTCTTGATCTTCTTGTTCCCCTCGAACGCGATCTTGCGGACCTTGTAGCGAACCCCTTCGCTGATGTCGTACTCGATGTTGATCTGACCGAGGTCGGCGGCGGTCCGGGTCACCGGGGTGACCTCGACCTCGAAGAACCCTTGCGAATGATAATATTCCTTGAGCTTACGGACGTCCTCTTCGAGGTTGTCGCGGTGGTACT
>JAYUFP010000609.1:0-13808 GCA_043738665.1 Isosphaeraceae bacterium | reverse complement strand
GAATGACTGAGTCACCACAAGTCATTTTCGGAAAGGAACTTGAGTTTGCCACCCCTGATACCCCCTACAATCGATTAATTCGGGAAGTACTGAAATTGTCGAGAAACTCTCCGGGCGCGACAGAAGACATCCGTTCTCGTGGATTCTCTCCCTGATTTCTCCGCGATCTCTGCGATCTCCACGGTTAATCCGTGTTATGTGCGGATCGAGTCGCTGATTGCCAGTGGACTTAACAATCGTCCTGCCGCTCAACGTCGGACTGGCCCCTTCGCCGGGCCGGAAATCCGGGTCTCGACCGACGCCCTCTGCACGGCGGGGTCGTCGAAGACGCTCCAGATCACGGTCCGTCGGCGCAGTTTATCGAGGTAGGCGGTCGACTCGCGGCGGACCTTCTCCGAGCGGATCACGCGCTGGATCTTGTCCTGGACCTCGCCGAACTCGGCAGGTCCCGCGTCGCGACGCGCTTCGACCCGGATGATGTGAAAGCTCGTGGGTCCTTCGATCACCTGACTGATCTGGCCGAGCGGCAGTGAACCGATCGCCGAGTTCACCGAAGCCACGGCGTAGCTGTTGGGAGAGGTCTTCCAGAGCCCGCCGTCGCCCTTGTTGGGTCCGTCGCTCTCGGCCTTCGCGACCTTGGCGAAGTCCTCGCCACGACGGAGCCTGTCGAGAAGAGCGTCGGCCCGCGTCTTGGCCTCGGCGCGGGATTGATGCTTGCCGACCTCGACCAGCAACTCGCGCCAGGTCACCGACGCCGGAAGCTGGTAATCGTCGAGATGGGCGAGGTAATACTCGCGCATCTCGGGAACTCCGACCTGGAGTTTCGGCCCGATCTTCTGTTCGAGAAAACCGCGTGAGAGGAATTCCTGGCGGAACTGCTCGCGCATGTCGTCGAGGGATTCGCCGCGTTCCGAAAGCTTTTCCTTCAACTCATAGATGTTCGTCGTGGCCGTCTGGCGCAACAGGGGCTGGAGTTCTTCCTCGGTCCACGCTCTGTTGGCGAAGTCCATGAAAATCTGGATCTGCTTCGGATTCTTCAAGGCGCGCTTGGCTTCCTGGATCACCACTGCGCGGTCGATCAGGTCGCTGAGGACCGTCTTGGCCAAACGATAGCGGTCCGCGTTCGAGAGACCTTGGCGCTGGTCGGCGGGAACCCCCCTCATACGCATGGCGACAGCCAGCTTGAGTTCGTACAGCGTGATGACCTCGTCACCGACGCGGGCCGCCGGCTTGCCGGCCTCGAAGATCGAGCGCGTCACCGGCGGAATCTTGATCGCGGTGGAGTCCTTCGCCGTCGATGTCCTGGCGCGGTTCGCGTCAAGAGAATTCGCCCGCTTCACTTCCGGATCGTAAAGCGGGTCCGACGAACCGCGGATCACGGCGGGGAGTTCGCCGTTCGGACCCCGAGGCGGGATGTACGACCCTGATTCCGTCGCTTCGAGCGGCGGCAGGGCGACGGGATCGAGGGGTACCAGCGGCGCGGATTTCTTCAGGGGGACGGGAGCGGGTGCCGGCGCGCCTGACTGGGAAGCCGGTCGGGGGTTGGGGGCCTTCGACACCGACGAAGGCAGCGACAATTCGGGAGCCGCGACCGCCGCGCCTTTGGGCTCGAACCGCACCCGCGAAACGCGGGGATCGATCACGGGTCGGGAGGAGTTCGCGTCCGCCACCACCTGAGCCTCCCGGACGCGCCTGAGGTCGATGACCTTGGGGTGCTCGTGCGATTCCCCGTCCACCATCCCCACCCGTGGTTGCGGTTTGGCGGGGAGGGCTTCGAATTGGGTCTTGGGGGGGACAATCTGCGCTCGGGGGACGCTCGGCGCGGTGATCGGGGCCGGTGCCAGGTCGGGAACGCTCGAAACGGGCGTCGGTGCCCCTGCCGTCTTGGGAGTGGCCGTCGCTTCGGCGCCCGTTGTCGCGAACACCGACTGATCCACGGCGGAATCGATCGGCGCGGCCGGGGCCGTCGGCGCGACGGGACGCGTTTCCGGCAACGGAGCGGGACTCGGCGGCGACGAACGCTGGATCTCCGTCATCGGCATGACGTCCGGTTCCGGTCCGAGCAGCGGGTCGGCCGAAACGCGCGGAGCCGCGGCCGAAGTCGGAACGGGTTCGGCTCTCGGGGCTTCCGTGACGAACGGAGCCTTCGGCGAGACGACAGTCGGGGCCGTCGCGGGCGCCGAGGGCTTCAACTCGGCGGCTGGCATGACTACCGCACCGGGGTTTCGGATCTTCACGCCCGGGGGGGCGGGTGGGGCGACCTCGACCGGCGGAGCCTCCTTGACCGTGGAAGCCCCGGGACCGACCGGAGCCGTAGGAACGGCTTCCATCGGAGCGCGGACCTTCGCGGGCGACGACCGATCGAGCTCGACGATCGGCATGAGATCGGGTTTAGGCCCGAGCAGCGGGTCGCCCTGCGAAGCAATCGAGGCCGAAGGCGGCGTCGGCGTCGGCTCGGGCTGGGGCTTTGGGGCCTCGGTCACGGGCGGCTTTTCCGGGGCACGCGGTGCCGAAGGGTCGGGAGAGACCGTCGGAGCCGATCCCGGAGTGGCCGGCGCGGCAGGCAGCGTGACGGGATTCGACGCTTCCGGAGTCGGCTCGACGCGCGTGGGGTCGCCGGGAATGTTCGCGGGGAGGGTTGTCGGGATCTCGGGAGCGGGATCCGCGGGGATCACGGCGGGGACTGCGGGGGCGGCCTTCGCCGGTTTTACGACGGGAATTTCATCCATCCGGGGCATGAGGTCGGGCTCAGGGCCAAGAAGCGGGTCGCGGACCGCCGCCGGATCGATCTTCGGGGCCGTCGTCGCGGCCGGACCCGGCGAAGGAGCCGGCGCCGGGCCTTCCGGGACAACGCCCGAAGGAGCGGTCGCGGGATTGTCGCGCGGTCCGTCGCGCGGCAAGACGATCGGCACCCGGTTATCCGCGGGCTCGTCTTTCGGCGTCTGGGAGGCCGGCGCCACTTCCGGAGTGCCAGTCACCGGTCTTTCCGTCACGGGAGCCGGAGCGGGTTGGTCGGCTTCGATCGCCGGGGCGAGTTCGTCGCCGCCGGCCGCGGCGGCCTGTCCCTCTTCCGGCACCTTCTCCGCGGCGGTTTTCGGCTCAACCGAGTCGGGAGTCGTCGTGGCCACTTCCGGATCGGAAGCCGCGAGCGCGGGTTTCTCGCCTCGGCGCGGCCTCGGACCGGCGACCACCTGGGACGGATGCCCGGCTCGCACGGAGCTCGGGTCAAGCGTCGGATTTTCCCGGTTGATCGCTTCGTGGATCGACGGAATCGGCGGCGTCATCTCGACCGTGGGGATCGGCCCGCTCGAACGCGAAGACTTGGAGCGGTCGAGTGCGCAACCCGCCACGGCCAGCCCGAAGAGCCCGGCGACAACTAGGCGGTTCATACGGCTTACTCCATCCTTGGACGCGGACGAGAAGAGACGGGGACCGATCCGGCGCAGCCGACCTTCCCTGGCCGGGCGACGCCCCGGCGACGACGGCGATACCCGTCATCCGCCAGTCTCCGATGATTGCGATCGTTGTCGCGAAGGGCCGAGAAAAGACCCGGGTTCGAAGTTCAATCGGGGCGGAAGTGCCGGGGCCCTCGAACCCTTTCGCGAACGAATACTTCGGGAACCTAACCCCGATCCGGAAATCCCGCAAGATCGGTTTCGCTCACTTCGCCCGGGGAATGATCATTTCTTGTACCGAGGGGATCGTCAGCAAGACTCCGACCGCGATAAGACCCGCGCCGACGAGCGTCAAAGGCCTCGCCGGCTCCTTGAGCACGACCATCCCCAGGCCCATCGCCACGAGGAAACTGAGCTTGTCGATCGGAGCGACGCCCGACACCGGCCCCGACTTCAGCGCGGCGAAATAAAAGAGCCAGGACAGGCCCGTCCCGACCCCCGACAGGACGAGAAACGTCCACGACCGCGAACTCACATCGCGAAGCGCCGACCACTCGCCGCGAGCCGCCACGATCCCCGTGGCGAACGCCACGACGACGACCGTCCGCACGAGCGTCGCCAGGTTCGACGGGACGTTCTCGACCCCCACCTTCGCGAGGATCGCGGTGATCCCGGCGAAAAGGGCCGAGAAAAGTGCGCAGGTCATCCAGCTCATGGGTGCTCCGCGGTTCGATTCTTTTCGATTCAATTCGACGTTTTCCGCTCGCGGACCCTGTCACGAATCGAACCCGCTTTCGCTGGACGTTCCGATTCGCGGATGCGTTCCGCGACGGGAGGCTTCGGCTCATCGGGCGGCGGGGCCGGGGTCGCGACGGGCGTGTCCGTCGCGATCAGGATCTCCTTCAGAACCGGAGCCACGACAGAACCGTGGGGCCGTTTCTCTTCGAGCGGGACATACGCCGTCCGTTCGTCGGCCACCCGAATTCGGCCGGGCCGGAGCTTGGACAGCTTCTCGATTCTCCGGGCGCTTCGATAAGTCAAAACGGCGAAGTCGTCTTCGACATGAAGGCGACTTACCCCCCAGCGTTCCGCCAGAATCCGCAATTCGGCCTCGGTCAGCATGTTGTCGGCGGCCGTGGGGATCGGCCCGAAGCGGTCCATCAGTTCCTGACGGAAGTCGGCCAGCCGTTCGAGGCTGCGGACCCGTCCGAGACGTCGATAAAGCTCGACCTTCACGCGAGACCCCGGCACGTAATCCTTCGGCAAGTAGGCCCGCCAGGTCAGTTCGACCGAACAATCGAACTTCGCCTTCTCCGGAAGCTTGGTCAACGTCCTCACGGCCGATTCGAGCAACGAGCAATACAACTCGTATCCGACGCTCTCAATATGACCCGACTGCTCAGGGCCCAAAATGTTGCCGGCCCCTCGAATTTCGAGGTCGCGCAGGGCGATCTTGAACCCCGCGCCCAGTTCGGTGAACTCCTCGATCGCCTTGAGCCGCTTGACGGCGTTCGGCGTCACGGGGCGATCGGATTCGAGCAAAAGATACGCATAGGCCCGGTGCTTGTAGCGGCCGACCCGGCCGCGAAGCTGGTGGAGGTCGGCGAGGCCGTACTTGTCGGCTTCGTGGATGAAGATCGTGTTGACGTTGGGGATGTCGAGGCCCGACTCGATGATCGTCGTCGCCACCAGGATATCGTACTCCTTGCGGATGAACGCGAGCATCGCCTTTTCAAGCGCCTCGCCCCCCATCTGCCCGTGTGCCACGGTGATCCTGGCCGCGGGCACGATCGACTGGATCTTATCGGCGACCGAGTGGATGTCGTAAACCCGATTGTGGACGAAATAGACCTGGCCGTCGCGATTCAGTTCGCGGTGGATCGCGCGTTTCACCGTCTCTTCGTCGAACCGGAGAATTCGGGTCTCGATCGCCTTGCGGTCCGGCGGCGGAGTCTCCAGGTTCGAGATGTCGCGGATGCCCAGGAGGCTCATGTGCAAGGTTCGAGGGATCGGCGTGGCCGAGAGCGTTAATACGTCCACGGTCGCGCGGAGCGACTTGAGCCACTCCTTGTCCTCGACCCCGAACCGTTGTTCCTCGTCGATCACGATCAGGCCGAGGTCCTTGAAACTCACGTCTTTCTGAACGATCCGGTGCGTCCCGATCAAGATATCCACAGCGCCCGCGGCCGTTCGCCTCAAGATGTCCTTGATCTCGGATTTCGGCCGGAACCGGTTCACGACCTCGATCGTGAACGGGAATTCGGCCATCCGCGCGTTGAAGCTGCGGTGGTGTTGCTCGGCCAGGATCGTCGTCGGAACCAGAACAGCGACCTGCTTTCCGGCGTCCACTGCCTTGAACGCCGCACGCATCGCGACCTCGGTCTTGCCGTAGCCGACGTCGCCGCAGATCAGGCGGTCCATCGGCCGGGGCTTGGCCATGTCTTCCTTGATCGACTCGATCGCCGAGAGCTGATCGGGAGTCTCCTGATAGGGAAACGCGGCCTCGAATTCGGCCATCCAGTGCGAGTCTTCGGCGGGGTACGCGATCCCCGGTTCGGCGGCGCGCTTGGCCTGGATATCGATCAGCTCCGCGGCGAGGTCGACCACCGCCTCCGCCACGCGATTTTTGCGTTTCTCCCATGTCGATGACCCGATCTTCGAGAGCGGCGGGTCCCCTTTGCCGCCGCCGACGTACTTCTGGACGAGGTCGATTTTGGCGATCGGGACATAGAGCTTCGTCCCCTCGGCGAATTCAAGGAGCAACGTCTCCTCGTCGTGCCCCTCCTCACGCTCGCGGAGATGGAGGCCACGATAACGGGCGATCCCGTGATTCACATGGACGACCAGGTCGCCTTCGTTGAGGTCGAGGAAGCTGTCGATCGCGCGGCTCTCGTAACGACGGCGGGTCACGGGACGGCGGATGTCGGGGCGGTCGAAGAGCTCGTGATCGCCGATCACGAGTGTCTTCGCGTCAATCATGTGGAAGCCGGCGCGGACGCGGCCCATCGTCAGATTCAGGCGGCCCTCTTTCGAAAGCGCCGTGTCCGCGAAGACTTCCGTGAGCCGCTCGATCTCCGCCGCGTTGTGGCAGGCGATCAGGACATTGTCGCCGGCCGAGGCACTGTCCAGTTCGGCCTTCACCTTCGTCAATTCGCCCGAGAAGCGTTCGACGCTCTCAACCCGGAGGTGACAACTCGTTTCGATCGACGTCGCGGCCAACGTTGAAATCGTGGTTGACGGGAACTTGATCAGCCTCGCGAACGTCGAATCGACCGTGTAAAGCCCTCGGGGGTCGCTGACGCGTCCGAGGTACTGTTTACCCTCTTCACGGAGGTCGATGGGCTCGACGAGGACGACCCAGGTGCCATTGGGGAAGGCGTCGGCGGCGTGGCCGAGGTCGGGGCCTTCCAGCGGCGGGAGGCTGGTGATCGTGACGAACTCCCAGCGGTCATTCGAGCGCTGGGTTTCCGGGTCGAAGGGGCGGATCGATTCGACCTCGTCGCCGAAGAACTCGATGCGGGCCGGTTCGGAAGCGTCGGGCGGATAGACGTCGAGAATGCCGCCGCGGACACTGAATTCGCCGGCGACCTCGACGACCTCCGCCCGGGTCAATCCGCGTTCGACCATCCACGCGATGAGCTTCTCGATCGGGATCTCGTCGCCGACCTTCACCGTGAAGGACATCCGATGGAGCGCGGCGGGCGTCGGCACCGGCTGCATGAACGCCTGGAACGGCGCGACGACCACTTTCGGCGGCGACGGCGAGGCGAGTTTCTTGATGACGCGGATGCGACGCCCGAAGACCTCGTCCCCGGCCAGGGTCGCGGCTTCTTTCGGGAGGCGGTCCCAGGCGGGGAAGGTCTCGGGGGTGAAGCCGGAGAACGTGGCGACGTCGTCACGGAAATCGTCGACGTCGCCGACGTGTGCGAGCGCGATCACGAGCGGCCCGGGTGCGTGAAGCGCGAGCGCGGCGGCGGCGAGGGGACTGGCGGAACCCCACGCGCCGTCGATCGTCGCGCTGTGGTTGTTCTTGAGCGCGGCCAGGACGTCGGGGAAGCCGGGCGCGACCTGGACCAGGCGGGTCAGATCCTTCAGTGAGGCGACCGGGCCTCGGGGCTTATTGGACGTTGGCTTGGTCATGGGCCGCGTCGAGGAGGTTTGAGGATCGCCCGGCGAAAACGATGACAACGGGCTCACGGCGATCGGGGATCGACCCGATTCTTGACCGCGGGTCGTGTTTGGTATCGTACCAGAGCCGGAGCCGGAGGCACGTCATGAGCGGACTGCGGCTTCACACCGATCTCGCCCGTGAGCCGGTCCAGCGTGTACGCCAGGTCGGCGAGGTCCAGGGGCAATTCCAGGCACGCCGCGGCCCCTTGCGCACGGGCTTCGGTCACGAGACGCCGATCCGCGAACCCGATCAGTGCGATTAACGGGCCGTTTTCCGAACGTCGAGCGATCTCGTGAGGCCAGTTCGGCTCAAGCCAGGGAACATCCCAGATCGCCGGACCCGGTGGTGTCGCACTCGAAAAGGCAGCAAAGGCGACCGCGCGAAATCCGAACGATTCAACCGCCTCGCGGAGAGTCTGCCGGAGCGCGAAGTTCGTGCTCACCACGACCACCGCAGGCATCGTCGCGCGGCTTCGTCGGGGCGACGGTGGTCGAACCTCGCCGAGCAAAGTCCGGACGTGTCTCGATAGAGTTTCGACGGCCGTGGCCTCGTGAACGGTCGCATCGACCAGTTCCGACCACCTTGAGAGGTCTTCATAACGAACGTGAGAACCGTGACAGAGCACGACGTGGGGCGGGGGCGTCGAAGTCGATCGGTAACGGCGGAGACGCTCGGCGTCGTGCCTGGTCAACACCTGGCGATGGATCACGACGATGTCGGCAGGCCCGAACGCGGTGTCCGGCAAATCGCCGGGGGCATGAATCGGGATCGACCCTGACGGGAACGTCTCGGCGATCGCGACCACCCAGGGGTCGTCGAAATCGCCGACGAACCGGACGTCGGGGCGTTGCTTCGGATGGTCCACCGACAGAGCCTCCCTTGCCCCTACGCGGGAACGGCGGGAGCCTAACAGAATCGGGGACTTACGGCAACGTCGGCGAGATCGATCGACTCGGAGACTCGGAGAGGGACGTGTCCCGGCTTTCCCCTCAATATTGTTCACTCCCGCAAATCTCCCCCCCTGCCCGAGTTGACAGGTCGCTGAAAATCTTGGGATTCACGGTTTCCTTCACGAACCGAACGGAGCCGTCGCAGAACGCGAAGTTGCAGCCGCCCGAGTGCAGGCTCCAGAAATCGTCGGCCCCGGCCCCTTTGAAATTCGGGACGTCGACATACTGTTGCCCGCCCGGTGAAGGACCGGTGTGTCCGAGAACCATGACGTTGGAGGGCTCGCAATCCTTGACCTTCCAGGCCGGGTTCGTGCAGACCTGAGCCGCGGGAATGACCCCGACCCAGGTGGCGTCAGCCAGATTCCGCGAGCGTTCGCCGATCAATAGGGTTCCGCTCGTGCCGTCAGTGATCTGGGCGATCGAGATGCTGTTGTTCCGGTAGAAAACGCCGTTGTTGTCGGCGGGGGAGTTGGCGACTTCAAACTGTCCGGCCGAGGCGACGTATTGCCCGGCGGTGACGTCACTGACGTAGCCGGGATACGGGAGGGTCACGCCCGCGAAATTCATCCGCGCGGGGCCGGTGCCGACGGACGTCGGGCAGAGATAGGAGGAAAGGACTGTGGTGCGGACGGTCTGCGAGCCGGGGTCAAGGATGGGCAGGCTGAAATTCGTCGCGTTGTACAAGGAGCTCGACTCGATCATGTTGAGGACAAGCGTCCCCCAGGCCCAGCCGGGTCCGGTCTCGACCGCGTCGGGGGCTTTGGAATTGTTCTGGGTCCGGCTGAGATAGCCGGGCGGGAAGACGTTGTGGGTCGCGTGGTAGTTGTGCATCGCCAGGCCGATCTGCTTGAGGTTGTTCTGGCACTGGGCGCGTCGGGCCGCTTCGCGCGCGGCCTGGACGGCGGGCAAAAGCAGGCCGATCAGAACGGCGATGATCGCGATCACGACAAGGAGTTCAATCAGCGTAAAACCGCGGGCGCGGAGACTTAGGAACGGGCCGGAAATAGCGTCCCGAGATTCCTCGCGAAAACGTAGGCTGGGTCTTGACCCAGCGCCTTTTGGACGAGGTCCGTGTGAACCGCTGTGTCCGAGGAAAGCTGGGTCGAGACCCAGCCTACAGGGTACGTCTGCGAATCGGGAAGTTACTGATGTCCTGGTCTTTAGCGAAGGCATGGGATCTCTCCTGTGGCGGAACGGTTGAAGAATTCACGACGGAGCCGCGAATTTCCGCTCAGCACAGGAAAGTCTGGATCGAGGCGAGGCGATGGGCGCGTCGGTGCGACGGCCAGGGTGGGTCTTCGCAAAGTCGTACGGTCGCGGTGAATCCCGCGAGAGCGTGACGACCTGTAAGCGTCAAGCCTTCGAAGGCGGGAGAGAAGAACGGACTGAGATCGACGTCCGACGGCGTTTCCGCCCGAACCGAAATCTCTCCCAGTCCCGAGTCATTCGCGTCGCCGGGCTCGATGACGTCGGGGCGGATCAGTTCGGCGAGGGAATGCGCGAGCGTCTCGGCCGCTTCCGCCTGGGAGGCGAACGGGACGAGGAGCATCAGGGCCGACAAAGTGCCCATGAGGGCTCTGCGCATCGCTTGAACCTTTCGCGAAAGACGTATAGGATCATAACCACTGGGAGTCGGGCGTCAAGACACGACATCCCTCGTCATGTTTCGCGAAGGCCGGGAGGTCCCCCGCGGCATGGTCACGTCTCCTCAACCGTTTCAGTATGCGCCGACATGTTCGGCACCCGCCTGCGAACGACCCGCCGGCTTCAAGGTGGCCGCGCCCTGGAGCAACGGCATGAGCCACGAACTGAAGAATTACGGGCTCGCCTGCGAAGACCATCGCAACTCGCTCCTGGCGCGTGCCCAGTTGCATCAGCGGAACGTCGCCCTCGCCGACGGGGAATCGGTCGGCAGCGTCGGACTCTATTCGCTCAAGACCGGCTGCCTCGATTCGGCCCTGGCCCGCTTGCCGGATCACTGAGCGCGGTCGGCTCAAACGGCGCGGATTTGCGTTCCAAGGATTCGGACCAAGGGAAACGGGATGGAACCGATCAATCGCAAGACGCTCCAGCGCATCGCCGCAGCGCTCTTTCTGACGCTCGGTCCCGCCGCGCCCCTCACGGCCGACGTCTTCGACCGCTTCGACCTTCCCGACGCCTGGGAAGAATCGTTCTGGACGAGTCCGAACTCCAAGAAGCTGCTCGCGATGGAGCCGAAAACCGTCGCGGCGCTCGTCCCGGTTCAGGCGGGGGTTCATTTCTGCCGCTGCCCGTCCTGCGACGCGACCGAGGCTGACGACACGCTCCAATGGTCGATCGAGTCGCCGAAATCGCTGAAATGCTCGCGCTGTCATGCGACGTTTCCCAACGACAAAATCCCCGCCCACGAAGACAAGAAGCCGGTCCCCGAGGACGTCGTCGAGGTCTTGCCGGAGGTGACTCACAAATACCCGTATCACGACGTCGAGGCCGAGAAGCAGCGCTTCCCCGGAGAGCGGCTTTACCTCGCGGCCAAGGCCGACGACCGCGCCCGCGAGTTCTTCGCCAAGGCCGCGCTCTACGCCGCGGTGAAGCACCGCGAGCAGCCCCCGGGCCAGAAAGACCCGAAGCTCGCGAACCTCGCGGCGGTGATCGTCCTTCGATTCGCCCAGGTATATCGGTCGTACGCGACCCACTTCGACCAGCCGCGTTCCTTGAAGTTTTTCCAGAACGCCGACCTGAAGCCCCCGTATCGCTCGGGATATCGCACGGGGAAGTGGGAGGCGACGGGGAGCCGGAACGTCCCGCTCAATCTTGTCGTCGCGTACGCGATCCTTCGAGGCGA
The DNA here is from genome assembly GCA_043738665.1 of Isosphaeraceae bacterium. Taxonomy (GTDB): domain Bacteria; phylum Planctomycetota; class Planctomycetia; order Isosphaerales; family Isosphaeraceae; genus JAYUFP01. The sequence goes on along the minus strand of JAYUFP010000609.1, from coordinate 2,468 downwards.
CCCGGCGATCGGCGACGCGGGCAAAGCGCTCGGAGTCGAAAACCCCATTCGAATCATCGAGCATGACCTGTTCCGCGGTTCGGCCGAATTCGTGCGGAATCAGCCGGAGGAGAGCAATGAGACGTCCTTGCCGGCTTACCGCGGGATTCTGGCGGTCGGCCGACTTTTGAACGACGCCGCACTCTCAAAAGACGCCCTTTCGCGGATCGACCGGTTCGCGAAGCGCGGGTTTTATCACGACGGCCTCTGGCAAGCGGGCAACCTGGCCGCCCACAGGCGAGTGCTCGGCCAGCTCGACGCGTGGATCGATCCGATGCTGACCGGGGATGTTCGCAACGCAGGCGTGGCGGAGTCGTCGGAAGTTCCCATGCTCGCCCTCGCCCGTGCCGCCGATGCGGCCGTGATCTCGGATGCCGCCCCCGTGGAAGTGCGGCAGGCCGGGTTCCCTCCGCCGGCTCTCAATGTCAGTCCCCGGTCGCCCAGGTTGCTCGGGGGGGCGGGGGTCGCCCGGCTCGCGGCGGGGGAGGGTGAGAATGCGTTCGACCTCGAACTCCGAGGCCTCCCCTCCTTCGGCGCGTCTCCGCAGCAGCGGGAGACGTTGCGGCTGGCGGTCGCGGGGAAGACCTTGCTGGGCGATCTGGACGAGACCAACGGCCTTCCCGGCGGATTCGACCGCGCCTCGGCAAGCCACAACACCGTGATCGTCGATGGCCTCAATCAGCGCGAGTCGATCGCGCTGGCTCGCACCCCCGCACCCGGCGGGAATGTCCTCTTTTACGCCGCGGACCCCGATTTCCAGGTCGTCACGCTCGACGACCCGCGCGCTTACCCCGAATCGACGACCCGCTACCGCCAGACGATCGTCCTGTCGGCGGTCGGCCGAAGTCGCTACGCGGTCAGTGTTTTCGAGGTTGAGGGGGGGCTCCGACACGACGCCCTTTATCATGCGGCGAGCGGCTCGAAAGCGACCTGGAAACTCTCCGTGGCGACCACTTCTCAACCGGCGACGCTGCTTCCGCCCGGCCTGACCTACGTCCCCACCGCGCGTGCCGATGACGGTCGTTGGTTCGTTCAGGCCTATGGCGAGTTCGTGCCCCGCGAGCGTGCGGAGGTCAGTGCGCCCGCCACGGCCTTCCTGAACGCTCCCGGGGGCGGAGTCCGGCTCCACATGCTCGGAGACGTCCCTACAACGCTCATTACCGCGAGTAGTCCCGATCCGGCGAGTCCCTCGAAGCACGAAGGCGACGACTCCGGCCGCGCGTCGTTGATCGTCCGCCATCGCGCCAAGGACGGGTCGACGCTTTCCAGCCTCTTCGTCACGCTGTTCGAGCCGGTTTCGGGAGTGATCCCCCCGCTGACCCGGGTCGGCCGGGTCGCCTCTCCACCCGGAACCGTGGTTCTGGTGATCGAGACGGCCGAAGGCCCCGAGCACGTCGTGATCAACCTCGCCCGGGGCACTGCTCGCAAGCTAACCCTGGCCGACGGCCGAACCCTCCTCACCGACGGCCTGGCGGTTCGGGCGAACGCCTCGGGGCTCGTCCTCGCGGGGGGGACTTACGCCGACGTCCCCGGATTCTCGGTCCGACAGCGGCAGGCCGGCGGGCGGATCGTCGGAACCTTCCGGAAAAGCACACCCGGGAGCCGAGGGGGGTTCGAGTCCGACACGCCGATCCCCGACCCTGACGCGCTTGCGGGGAGGGCGGTCTTGATCCGCCACGGTGACGGGACGACCCACGGTTGGACGATCGACCGGGTCGAGAATTCGCGCAAGGGGACCAAGATTTTCGTTCGTGAGGAACCCGGGTTCAACCTTGATCCCAACACCGGCGATGCGACTTATTACCAGTTCCCGCTCGCGACTCCGCCCGGGCCTCACGCCTTCCGGATCTCGCGAATCGCCCGATGAGACGAAGCACCTCCGACGCCTGAGGATATTCTTGAAATAGGCTCTTGACTCTCCGAGATGTCGTGGTATTCTGACTGTCGTTGGTCGTGAAGCTTATTCTGAACCAAAGCCTCTCCGACCGACCGGGACATCGTCCCGATCATCTGGCCTACTTCAGCTTCGGCCCCGCCGATTCGTAGAGATACGAGTCGGTGGGGTTTTTGACGTTGTACCTTGTCCGGTCGGCTTCGATTCCTGCTGGGAGGGCGAACCCGGATTGTTGAAAAGTTGGCGTTGACGATGCGGAAAGGTCGGTCTCGATCGGCGAGTTTTTGTGGCGCGCGATGTGATGAAATCAGAGCCGAGCGATCCCGTTCCCGCCTTTCGCAAGCCGCGGTATCCCCGAAAGCCATACGGAGATTGACATCGGTCGCGGAACACAATCCGACGAATCCTGAGACGATCGCCCTCCCCACGGTACTCCGGCTCAGAGGGAGGGGTTTTTACAAAGTGAGACGAGGCATATAGTTGGCAAGACATAGCCACCATCGTAGAACAGGAGGTAGTTCGACTCTTGGTCACG
>JAYUFP010000608.1:0-13836 GCA_043738665.1 Isosphaeraceae bacterium | reverse complement strand
CCGGCGACGAGCGTCCTTGCGAGATTCGCGGTCTCGGCGGTGACGTGAAGGCAAGCCGACATCCGCAGGCCCTTCAAAGGCTGCTCGGCGGCGAACCGTTCGCGAATGGCGCGAAGGACGGGCATGTCCCGCTCCGCCCAAAGAATCCGTTGCAGGCCGACGGTCGCCAACGAGAAGTCTTTCACGTCGCCCGCCACAGTGATGGTCGCCAAGGCTCGAACTCCTTCAGAGAGAGAAAAAAGCCGTCGATGACAGTTCGACGGTCTCGATCGAACACACGAAACAAGCGGAGAACACAATTCCCGCGGGGCAACGACGTCAACAAGATCGACGTGGTTTCCGTGGATCGGGAACGAGGGGATTGACGCCGAATCGGCAGGGTTCCGTCGGACGTTGCTAGACCGCCGAACGGAGCAAGCGGAGGGTCTTCTGGCGTTCCCAGTCCATCCATTCCAGAGGCCCGGGAGTCACCGTTTCTCGCGAGGCGGATTCCATCAACTTTGAGAGCACGACGCCATGGACCCTCGCCTGGGTCGGGGCCTGAACGGTCGCAGTCACATGACGGACGAGATCCTCGAAGCGTTCCCAGTCATTCTGGGACATCGCGACGCGGACTGCCTTGCTCGTCCAATGTGTGGGTAGCACCGGATGAAGGGGACGTAATCCCCGCTCCTGATCCGGCCCACGCCGACGCCCGCGACGATCGCGTTCCATGATCGTTGGAACCCTCCCCGTCAACCGATAACAACGCCCCGCTCGTTCACGTCGAGAGGTACTTTAAGACACGCGTACGCGTGTGTCAAGAACTTTTTCGCCCGGTCGCTCGGCTGATGAATTCCGTCACCTTTCGTGCGTCTTTGCTTCCCGGCGAGGATTCAACACCGCTCGCCACGTCCACCATCCACGGGCGAACCCGTTCGACCCGTTCGGCGACGTTTTCGGGAGTCAATCCGCCCGCGAGGATCAGGCAGGGAAGGGGTGGGAGGAGGCTGAGGACGTCCTCCGCGATGACGTGACCGGTCCCGCCGGGCTGGCCGGTGACGTAGGCATCGATCAGGACCGCGTCGGGCGACCTTCCCAGTTCGGCCGCGCGCTGAAGGTACGCGATCATCCGGTTCACCCCATCCGAGTGACCCAGTCGGAACGCGCGGATCAGGCGGAGGTGGCCGAGTTTCTTGAGATCCTCGGGCGGCTCGTTGCCGTGGAGCTGGACGATCGAAAGTTTCAGGCGGGCGCAGATTTTCCCGACTTCATCGGGTGGCCGGTCGACGAAGAGTCCGACCGGTTCACACGAAGGCGGGAGGGCCTCAACGATCTCGGCCGCCACGCTCAACTCGACCCGCCGTGACGAGTGGGGATGAAAATTCAGGCCGATCCAGTCGACGCCCGCCCGCGCGCATTCCAGAGCTTCGGCCACGGAAGTGAGTCCGCAAACCTTGACCCGGACGGGGTTTCGATTCGAGGTTAGCGTTTCGACCACGAGCCGGCTCAGACCCCGAGCTTGGTCAGGGCCGCTTTGAATTTGGACTCAGTGTTCACGCCGACGAGCCGCTCCGCAATCGCGCCGTCTTTGAAAATGAGGACGGTCGGAATCGCCGAGATCTTCTGTTCGCTCGGCGTGTTCTGGTTCTCGTCCGTGTTCATCTTGCCGATCTTGACCTTGCCTTTGTACTCCTCGGCAAGCTTTTCGATCGTCGGGGCGAGCATACGGCAGGGACCGCACCACGGGGCCCAGAAATCGACCACCACGGGGACGGACGCGTCCAGGACTTCCGTCTTCCAGTTTGCGTCGGTAAACTCCACCACGCTCCCGGCCATTGTAGGTTGCCTCGTCGTCTCGCGAAATCAAAGGGTCGATGGGGCGAATCAGACTTCGGCCGGAGAGGCGTTTCGCCCCCCGATCTCCGTCCTTGCCGCGTTAATGGAGCATTATAAGGTGACCAAAGGCCGAGTCAACGGGGGGGGGCAGGGGGCTGACCCCGGCGGCAACGGGTTCGACTGGCGCGACTGGCTCGATCCGAGGAGGGTCGGCTGGCTGAGGATGTTGATGGTGTTCGTCCCTGTCGCGATCGCGCTGGATTGGTCGGGAGCGCCGGCGTCCTGGCAGTTCATGGCGGCGATGGTGGCGATCCTTCCGCTGGCCGCCGTGATGGGGGAGGCCACCGAACACCTCGCGCATCGCGCCGGACCAGGCGTCGGAGGACTTCTCAACGCCACTTTCGGAAACGCCGCCGAGTTGATCATCGCCCTGGCGATGCTTTTCAAGGGGCCAAGGCTCGACGAGGTGGTCAAAGCCTCGCTCATCGGCAGCATTCTCGGCAACATCCTCCTGGTTCTGGGCGCGAGCATGTTCGCGGGCGGGTTGAAGTACCGCATCCAGAAGTTCAACAGGACGGCCGCGGGGGTCGCCTCGACGATGATGTGTGTGGCGGCGATCGGCATGCTCGTGCCGGCGATCTTTCACGCCTTGCCCGAAGTCGTCGCGCTCAATAAAGAGAATGCGCTCAACCTCGAACACAAGCTCAGCGTCGCGGTCGGCGGTTTTTTGATGCTCGGCTACGTCTTGACGCTCGTCTTCAGCCTCAAGACTCACAAGGATCTGTTCAACCCCAAGGGCGAAGCCCTTGACCACGAGCACCCGGGCGGCGAATGTGTCGGCGGGGTGAGCGCTTGGCGGTCGACCACGACGTTGCTCATCGCCACGGTGTTCGTCGCGATGGTGAGCGAGGTGCTCGCAGGGGCGATCGAGGAGACCGGGGAGAAGTGGGGGCTGACGCGCGTCTTCCTCGGCGTGATCGTGGTGGCGACGGTCGGCAACGCCGCCGAGCACTCTTCGGCGGTGATGGTCGCGCTCAAGAACAAGATGGACCTGGCGGTCGGGATCGCGATGGGCTCGGCGCTGCAGATTTCGCTCTTCGTGGCCCCGATGTTGGTCTTCACCAGCTACCTTCGGTCCGAACCGATGGACCTCCTATTCTCGACGATGGAGATCGTCGCGGTCATCCTGGGAGTGATCATCGCCAGGATGATCGCCGAGGACGGTGAATCGAACTGGCTCGAAGGGGCGATGCTCTTGATGATCTACGCCATCCTCGGCGTCGCCTTCTTCGTCTTGCCCGAAGTCGCCCATCACCCGGTCGGGGTCGGAACACCAAATCCGTAAGTCGCCCGACGCGACAGGCGTTTCACGAAAGCAGGCGGGTTCCGAGCGGTATCAAACCGTCCGGAACCCGCCTTCGGAAGATTTTTTCAACAGGCGAGTGACATCAATCCGACGACTGCACGTCCGAGAGCGAATCCTCGGCCGTTCTCGTCGCCATCGCCTCGCCGGGCAGGCCGTTGCCGTTAATTCCCAGCTTGGAGAGCGCGGGGGACGGGATCGAGCGCGATTCGGTCAACGGCGCGAGCCGCATCCCGTTCTCCGCGTGCGAATTGTTTCGCATCCGGTCGAGGCCGACGATATCGACCTTCACATTCGATCCCCGCGCGGCCTCGTCGCGAAAGTGCATGAGCGAGTCGAGGGACGTGTGGTCGATCATCGCGACGTTTTCGCCGAGATGGAGCCGAACGTCTTGCGCATCGACCGGTATCCGTTCGAGTTCCCGGTTGAGGTGGATCGAATTGAAGCAGACCAGAGGCCGGTCGAAGAACAGCTCAAAGGTTCCGTCATGGGTTTCACGACGGACGACGGGGTTGCGGAACAACTGGCTAAGATGGTGGAACGTATACGACGCGATCTCGGCGGGTCCCATCGGCTTACCGAGTCGGGACCAGACGTGTTTACGCGTGTACACGACGTTCAGGATCAACTTCAAGATCATCCCGGCGAAGATCCCGATGAGGAGGTCGTGCCAAAGGGTGAAGGCGATCGTGACCATGTACAAGAGAAGCTGCTCTTTGCCGATGTGGGCGATGTGGAACCAGAGCTTGGGCTCGCACATTCTGAAGCCGGTGAAGATCAGGATCGCCGCTAGGGCGCTGTAGGGGATCATGTTGATCAACCCTTTGCCGACGAACAGAAAGGCGATCAGAAACAGGGCGTTGTAAAAGTTCGCCCAGAGCGTTCGGCCGCCGCTGACGATGCAGAGCTTGCTCTTCACGCCGCCGGGGATGATGGTCAGGCCTCCCCCGAGACTCGAGCAGATGTTCGAGATCCCCATCGAGAGCAATGTGCGGTCCGGGTCGGACTTGCGGCGGAACGGATCGACCTTGTCGATGGCCTTGATCGTCGCCAGCGATTCCACCCCGTCGATCAAGACGAGGGTGAGGACGCCGGTGACCATCACCCAGAACAACGACGGGTCGTTGAAGAGCCCGCGGAAGTCGGGGGCCACGATCCCGTGCTTCAGCACGTCCTTGGGAATCTCGATCATGTGGCGGGCGTCGATGCCGACGACCTGCCCGATCAAAATTCCGACGACGACGATGACGAGGGGCACCGGAAGCTTGAGCCGGGTACGGACCTTTTCCATCGACAGAATGAACATCAACGCAAGGCAGACGAGCCCCAGGCCGAACGATTTCGGGTCCATCACGCTCAATTCATCGGGGACCTCGCGGATGATCCCGAAGAAGGCGTGCGACTTGAAGTCGTGGCCGATGAAGTGGGGGAGTTCCTTGGCAATGATGATCAGGCCGATCGACGCGAGCATCCCCTCCACGACGGCGACGGGGAATGCCGCGCTGAGTTTCGCGGCCCCGATCAGGCTGAGCACGATCTGGATCGCGCCCACCATGCAAATCACCGCCAGGAGCAACGGGTAGCCCGTCTCCAGATGTCCGTGTCCCAACGCGAACATGGTCGCGAAAAGGGCGGGTGCCAGTCCGGCCGCCGGGCCGCTGATCGTGACGTAAGCTCCTCCCAGGAACGGGAAGATCAAGCCGGCGATGATCGCAGACATCAGGCCGGCGATCGGAGGCGCTCCCGAGGCGATGGCGATCGCCAGGGAAAACGGCAAGGACGTCAACGAAACCATCAAGCCGGCGACGAGGTCGTAACGCCACTCTTTGAGCCCCGCGATGCCGTTTTGCGGCTTCTCGAGCGGGGCGGTCGGGCTCGTTTCCATAAGAAGTCCATCGTCCTTTCAGGGTCTGACCTCGCCGGTCGGGGACCGGGAAGCCGCTCAGGGGAAGGTTTGAGCAATCGCATCGAACCGGATCGAGAGCCGAAAGGCTTCGACCGGCAAGGGATAACCGGCCCTGAGACGGGGAGAGACCGTCGCGCGGGTTTTCGAGTCTTCGAAACTTGGTAGGATCGAAAACGACCCTCGGTCAATCCGAGGGGGGACTTCGCGCGGCCCCGGAAGAGAGGACGGGGCAGGGAGAGGGGAGAGGGGTGCTCAGCGCAAGGGCGGCGGAAGCGAAAGAGTTCGCGTCGAAAAAGACGATCTGACTGATCAGAAAGTCGTCATCTTCGCCTTCTTCCTCGTCGGCGTAGAGCAGGGGGATCGAGTCATGGTCGGGAGGGGTCGCCGGGAGCTCGAATTCACCGTGATTCGCGCTGACGCCATAAGCGCATGCGCCTACGGCCCCTTTCGCCTCGGGGGCGACTGGGGCTACGAAAAGGGCGAGCAAACAAAGCGTCGATAGCTTCATCAACGCGGACTCAATTCGGGGTCGCGCCCGGGCGCGAAAAGCATCCCCGATCACGACTGGTCGCTCGGCATTGGAGTTCGTTCCGTCGAACCGATCGGGCCAGTCGTTCCTACATGAACGGAATAAAATCGTGTCCAAACGGGCCGATGTGAGCCCGCGGATGCTTCGCGTCGTCGCGGGTGAGGCTGAGCTTGCAAATCGCCACGTCCGGGTCGCCACTCGGTTCGTGCGACTCGTTCAGGCCGCTCGCCCACTCCAGGTCGTCGTCATGGACGTCGTGGTCTTCGAAGTTCCACCGCGGCGAGGAACCTTCGGGAGACTCAAACGGTGCCCGGGTCGCCTTCGATGGAGCGGACCCCAAAAGTACGCTCATCAGGGCGCGCAACCTAGGCGCGCCCGGAGCCCAGAGGGTCGGATACATGGTTCGATCCCCAGTTTTTCTGAGAGAAGAAAAGGAGATGGGGCTGACGCCGGTCAGGCTCGCACTGCCGTGACCCGACGAGAAGCGAAGTGATCTCCGCCGAGGGTTCGCGATTCCGCTTCCTTCCGAACTCTTGGGCGCTCCGCCATTCCTTATCATCCAACTCCGGTCTTCCCCTGACAAGCGGAATCTTAAAAAATTTTCCCGAAGCATCTGCTGATCCGGCCGATCGGTCAACGGCCGAGATCTCGCAGCGCTGTTTCGATTTCGAGGAACGAGATGACCAATGATCGTTGGCCAATGACCGAAGGAAGACTAAGGGATCTGGGCAAGATCGCGGTCTGATTTCTTGGTGATTGGCCATCGCGCATCGGGCATCCCGAGAACTTCACGTCGAAAATGAAACCGCCCCGCGAGACCTCGCAATCCCCTTGCGAGACGGACGACGATCCAGAAGAATGCGGTGAAGGCACCTCCGCTCTTCGGGCCGGAACCGGCTGCCGCTCTTCATTTCCCGAACCGAGGACGCGACCGATGGCGCAATGCCAGACCAACCAAGACGGACGTTGTCTGCTCGAACCGCCCTGCCCGGTCGGGGAGTGTTATATGTACATGGTGCTCAACAAAGAGCACGCCGAGGAGACGCGGGCCGTCCGGGACGATCCGAGCGTCGGCAAGGAACTCGCCGAGTCGTTCATCGCGTTCAAGCGCGGACCCTACACCGAGCACGAGCCCTGGGAGCGTTCCAAACTGGCGCTGGTCAACGCCGTGCTCGACACGCTGATCCCCGGCGCGCGCCTGGTGGTCGAAGCGGGAGCGAATCCCCGCGTCAGTCTGGGTAAGACGAAAGCCTTCGACCGCCCCCGTGACCTGGTGCGGTCGCTCCGCGAGATCGCCGATTGTCTCGAAGGCAAGCACTACGAACCACGCTGAACGTCCGCGTTGATCTGTCGCAACGCCTCGTAGATCCCGATTGACGCGGCGTTGGCGAGGTTCAGGCTCCTCGCTTCCGGACGCATCGGGATGCGAAGGAGTCGATCGACGGGCCGGGACGCCAACCAACCCGCGGGCAATCCTCGACTCTCGGGACCAAACACGAGGCCGTCGCCGAGAGTCATCGTCGCCGAAGTGTACTCGCGCTCCGCCTTGGTCGTGAATGACCAGAAACGCTCGCGTCCGATCGCCTCGGCGGCCTCCTCGATCGAGTCGACCACATGCCAGGTCAGGTGGTTCCAGTAGTCCAGGCCGGCTCTCTTACGGCTCCGATCATCGATCCGAAAGCCGAGGGGCCGGACCAACCAGAGGGACGCTCCCGCCGCGACACAGGTCCGACCGATCGCGCCGGTGTTCGCCGCGATCTCGGGTTCCACGAGAACGACGTGGAGCGTCGGCGTCGTCATTCGCTTTCGAACGGACTGGTCATTTCTGCCGCTCCCAGATTTCATCGATTGAATAATCCGCTCCGCCGATTTTCACAACGCCTTGGTGCAACCATTTCTCTTCTTCCCGAGCCCATTTAAATTCCGCGGCCTTCCCAACGAATCGGGCGAATTCCTCACCGAACGCGAACTCGATGTTCTCGGTGTATTTGCCTCTTTGAAGCGTATAGCGACCGCCCAGCCCGTGACTAACTTTACCGTCTCTCACGACCGTCCAGACGTACCGGCCGTCCACGAGAAGTTTGGTTTGGGTTTCCCCTTCGGCAACAGGACCGTGTTCCTTCCGATCCCCATTTTTGTGACTGACGAGTTTCCAGGCTCCGTCGAGCTTGGTGGCCGCCGGTCGCCCCTTCGACTCCTGCGCGAGTCCGGCCGTTCCTAGAAAAACGGCGACCAGACAGGCCGACAGAATCGTTTTTTTCATCAGAGGCCCTTTGGGTTTGCATCCCGACCTTTCAAACAGGTGCCTCAAAGCGTACGATACCCTACAGAAGATGCAATGATCCTCCCGCCATCGACCGACGCACCCTCGCGGTGCGAACGACCCCGCCTCCGAAACCCCAGGCTTTGTCCCTATGCGATTCGTGAACCCGTCCATCGGTATGGGAATCGACCGACCCTGGGCTCTCATCGCGTTTTCCCTCCTCGTGGGGACGTCAATCGCGGCCGATCCTCCCCCCAAGGTCGCGACCGAGCAGGCGGAGTTTTTCGAGACCAAGGTGCGACCTGTTCTCGCCGGGACATGCCTGAAGTGCCACGGGGCGACCAAGCAATCCTCGGGCCTGCGGCTCGACTCGCGCGAGGCGATCCTCGAAGGCGGGGTCAGCGGACCTGCGGTCGTCGCGGGCGACCCCGACAAGAGCCTGCTCATCCAGGTCGTCCGGCAGACCCACGAAGACATCAAAATGCCGCCGAAGGGGAGACTCACCGAATCCGAGGTCGACGCAATCTCCAGCTGGGTGAAGGTGGGACTTCCCTGGCCGACCGATATGAAAAAGTCGGCGGGGGGAGCCGCGGACCCTTCAAAAATGCACTGGGCGTTCCAGCCGGTCAAGGCGATCCCCCCGCCCGTGGTCAAAGCGTCGGAAAGGGTGCGTTCTCCGGTCGACTCCTTTGTCCTCGCGCGGCTTGAGAAGGCGGGGATCGGGCTCTCCCCGGAAGTCGACAAGCGGACGTTGATCCGCCGCGTCTCGCTCGACCTGACCGGCCTGCCGCCGACCCCCGTTGACGTCGCCGCGTTCGAGAACGACAAGGCACCCGATGCCTATGAGCGATTGGTCGACCGTCTTCTGAACTCGCCGCGTTACGGCGAGAAATGGGCCAGGCATTGGCTCGACATCGCGCGGTATGCCGACACCAAAGGCTATGTTTTCCAGGAAGAACGGCGTTACCCGTTCGCCTACGCCTACCGCGACTACGTCATCCGCGCGTTCAACGATGACACGCCGTACGATCGGTTCCTGATCGAGCAGCTCGCCGCCGACCGCCTCGGCCCGAATGGTGACCCTTCAACGCTCGCCGCGATGGGTTTCTTGACGGTCGGCCGACGTTTCCTCAACAACCGTGAAGACATCATCGACGACCGAATCGACGTCGTCGGCCGGGGTCTCCTCGGCCTCACGATTTCCTGCGCCCGCTGTCACGACCACAAGTTTGACCCGATCCCGACCGACGATTACTATTCGCTCTTCGGTGTCTTCAACTCCTCGATCGAGCCGACCGAGGCCCCGGAGATTCCAGCAAGCGTCCCCGAAGCCCTCCGCGAAGACTTCCGCAAAGCGGTTGCCGCCAAGCAGAAGGCGCTCGATGAGTTCCAAAAGTCAAAACTCGACGCCATCCGGCAAGACCTCGCCGACCACGCGGCCAGTTATCTCAAAGCGGCGAACGACCTGAACTTCGAGCCGCGCAATCCCAAGAACGACGAGCGTGCCAGGGCTGACAAGCTGATGACCGGGGTCCTGAGGGGTTTCAGCGGCCGCTGGAAGGCGAAACTTGACGTCTCGAAGGCGAAGCCGGACCCCCTCTTCGCCCCCTGGAACGCCTTCGCGGCGATCGCCGGTCCTGAGTTTTCGCGACGTGCCCCCGGGGTCGCCCACGCGCTCGCCTCCTCCGACGACGCGAAGCTGAACAACCCGGTCATCGCGCAGTCCTTCGCCGACCACCCGCCGGGAACGATGGCGGAAGTCGCCCAGAGATACGGGGCTCTCCTCAGTGAGGCCGGCAAGAAGTGGCGGGCTGTCGAAAAGACCGGCGCCAAGGCCCTGACCGAACCCGGTTGGGAGGCGATCCGATCACTGGCGATCGGCGACGATGGCGTGCTGACCATCAAGCCGGACGCACTCCCTCGCATGCTCGACCGTCCCGACCGGAACAAGTTGAACGCACTGACGAGCGCCGTGGCGGCGATCCGCGCCAGCCATCCCGGCTCTCCCCCTCGTGCGATGGTCCTGAACGACACTCCGAATCCGATCGAGCCCCGGGTTCTCCTGAGAGGCAACAACTCCAGGCCAGGGAAGCAAGTCCCCCGGCAATTCCTCGCCGTGCTTTCGGGACCGGGCCGAAAACCCTTCAAGGACGGAAGCGGCCGGCTGGAGATGGCCAGGGCGATCGCGAGTAACGACAACCCCCTGACCGCCCGCGTCTTCGTCAACCGCATCTGGTTCCAGCACTTCGGGACCGGCCTGGTGACCACGCCGAGCGACTTCGGCACGCGTAGCGACCCGCCGTCGCACCCCGAGCTGCTCGACTGGCTGGCCGACGACTTCATGAGCGCCGGTTGGTCGATCAAGCACCTGCAACGGCGGATCGTACTGTCCTCGACCTATCGCCAAGCCGGCAACAGCCGTCCCGAAGCCGTCGCGGTCGACCCGGAAAACCGGCTGGTCTGGAAGTTCAACCGCCGACGGCTCGACTTTGAATCCCTCCGCGACGCGATCTTGAGTGCATCGGGCGCGCTGGACCCGACACTCGGCGGACGTCCGGTCCCGCTCGCTGACGCCCCATACTCCACGAGGCGAACGGTTTACGGCTACATTGACCGCCAGAACCTCGACGGGATGTACCGTACCTTCGACTTTGCCAGTCCCGATACGACGAGCCCGCGGCGGTACAACACGATCGTCCCCCAGCAAGCCCTCTTCCTGATGAACAGCCCGTTCGTGATCGAGCAGGCGAAAAAGCTGGCGGCGTTGCCTGAAGTTCAAACCGGCCCCGCCGCCGAGAGGGTGAACAGGATGTACGAAAGATTGTATGGGAGAGCGCCGACATCCGGAGAGTTGTCGCTCGGAGTCGGGTTCGTCGGGTCTCAGGAACTCTCGAAAACGACGGGGATGACGCCCTGGGAAGAGTATGCTCAGGTTTTGTTGCTGACCAACGAGTTTGCGTACGTGGATTGAATGGAGTTCTCGTGATCGTCCGACCGGCGGAAGCCCGAATTCCATAGGGTCCGCTCTTGCGGACCAGGATCAATCCGGGCCGATGCCCGAAGACGGTACGAAACAGCGGACTCTACGAAGCCGCTCATCTTCGTCGTCAGTCGGCAGCTCGCGAGCCGCGAATTAACCCGCCTGGAGTTCCAACCGCCATGAGCGAATTCAACCACTCCGCCCCCAACCGTCCGCTCACTCGCCGCGAAGCCCTTCAGCGAGGCGGCATGGGTTTCGGGGCTCTGGCGCTTTCCAGCCTGATGACCGAACCGGGGTTCGGTGGCGCGACTTCCACCCCCACGGCACCTCCCGTCAACACCCTGGCCCCGCATCCTCCTCAATTCGCGGGGAAGGCCAAACGGGTCGTACACCTGTTCATGAACGGCGGGCCGTCGCACGTCGACACGTTCGATCCCAAGCCGATGCTCGACAAGTACCACGGGAAGCCCGTCCCTTCGAGCCGCCCTACCGAGCGGAAAACCGGGGCCGCGTTCCGTTCCCCGTTCAAGTTTAAAAAGTACGGCCAGAGCGGCCTCGAAGTCTCCGAGATCTTCAAGAACGTGGGAGAACTCGCCGACGACCTCTGCGTGATCCGCTCGATGCACGCCGACGTCCCCAATCATGAGCCCTCGCTGTTGCTCATGAATTGCGGAGACGCCCGCCAGGTCCGGCCGAGCATGGGCTCCTGGGTGCTCTACGGGCTCGGCACGGAGAACCAGAACCTCCCCGGCTTCATCGTCATGTGTCCGTTCGGATACCCGATCCAGGAGTCGCAGAACTGGCAGTCGGGGTTCCTCCCCGGCGTGTTTCAGGGGACCTACATCGATACCCAGCACACCGACCTCGAAAAACTCATCGCCAACATCAAGAACCGCTCCGTCGACAACGCCGCCCAGCGCGCCCAACTCGACCTCCTCCGCCAACTCAACGAGCAACACAGCGAAGCCCGCCGGAAGGAAGCTGAGCTGGAGACCCGGATCCAGTCGTTCGAACTCGCCTTCCGCATGCAGTCGCAGGCCGGAGACGCGTTCGACGTCGACCGCGAACCGGCGTCGATCCGCGCGATGTACGGCAACGGCGTCCAGGCCCGACAGCTTCTGATCGCGCGACGCCTCCTCGAACGCGGGGTCCGCTACATCCAGCTCTGGCACGGCGAAGGGCAGCCGTGGGACAGCCACGACGACATCGAAGTCCAGCACCGCAAGCTCGCCAAGGAATGCGACCAGGCGATCGCCGCGTTCCTCAAGGACCTGAAGCAGCGCGGGATGCTCGACGAGACGCTCGTGATCTGGGGAGGCGAGTTCGGCCGCACCCCGACCGTCGAGCTTCCGACCCCCGGATCAAACGCCGGCAAGCTGAACGGCCGCGACCATAACCACTACGGATTCACAATGTGGATGGCCGGCGGAGGCGTCAAAGGCGGATACGTCCACGGCGCGACCGACGAGTTCGGCTTCGGGGCCGTCGAAAAGCGGGTCCACGTCCACGACCTCCACGCCACCATCCTCCAACTCCTCGGCTTCAACCACGAAACCTTCACCTACCGCCACGCCGGGCGCGACTTCCGCCTCACCGACGTGAGCGGAAAGGTTGTGAAGGAGTTGCTGGCCTGAGAGATTCTCCGCGTTCTACCGCGATTCGGGTCCGCAAATGGCGGATGGCGGATGGCGGATGGCGGATAGCAAATGGCGGATGGCGGATAGCGGATAGGAACGGCTATGCGGCGGTTCCGCTGGAATTGATCGCAGGTCCGACCCTATCCGTCATCCGCCATCCGCATCTTTGCTCCGGAGCCTATCTGAATGCACGACATCCGGAACCATCCCCCCTCCGTTGATTTTGCCGCGTGATTGACCCACAATCATTCCGTCACTCATCACGTAGCCTACCGCAGCGGAGTTCGCACTCATGGCGTCGTTCGAGCCGCAAGATTTCGGGATCGATGAACCGCCTCCTCGTCCCGAAACCCCTCCACTGCGGCGTGGGTTCGTCCTCACCTTCCTGGCACTCGCTTTCCTCGCGTCGCTGGTCTACGGAGTTCCGTACTTCGCGGAGAGCGCGGGTTATGCCTGGGAAACCGGCCGGTCTCGCGCGGCGACCGAGACCCTGGTCAAGCTCGACAAGGCCGGACTCGTCAACCGCGCGAGCGAGCTTTTCCGGCTAGCGACCGTCGCGGTCTCCCCGGCCGTCGTCAACATCCAGACCGAGAAGCTTCGCGAAGGACCGGCGATCCCCGGCCTTCCCGGGGCAGGGGGGGCCGGCGGCTTCAGTCGGGGTTTCGAAGGGCTCGGGATCGGCTCCGGCGTGATCATTGATAAGGAAAACGGCTACGTGGTGACCAACAACCACGTCATCAACGGCGCCGACCGGATCACCGTGCGACTGAGCCAGGGGGCCGAGATTTCCGCGAGGCTCGTCGGGGCCGACCCGCAGACCGACCTCGCCGTGATCCAACTCAAATCGCCGGTCAAGATCGACGCCCAGTGGGGGGATTCCGACAAACTGTCGATCGGCGACTGGGTCCTCGCCATCGGCAGCCCCTACATGCTGGATCACACCGTCACCGCCGGCATCATTTCGGCAACCGGTCGAAATAACCTGAACCTCCCCGGGATGGACGCCAACGCCTATCAGGATTTTCTTCAGACCGACGCCGCGATCAATCCGGGCAACTCCGGCGGCCCATTGATCGACCTCAACGGCAGGATCATCGGAATCAATACCGCCATCCTTACCGCCAATTCGTTCATGAGAGGCGAAGATAGCGCCCGGCAATCGGGCGGCTTCGAAGGGATCGGTCTGGCCATCCCCTCGTCAATGGCAAGGAAAGTCGTCGAGGGGCTCATCAAGAATGGCAGCGTCGCACGAGGCTTTCTCGGGATTGGCATCCAGGAATTGAAGCCCGCGATGGCGAAAGAATTGAAAGTTCCCGATGGTCAGGGGACGTTCGTCAACA
>JAYUFP010000607.1:0-4720 GCA_043738665.1 Isosphaeraceae bacterium | reverse complement strand
GATGGCCCTTCAGCGGTCGTCGTTGAAGGACTCGCCCGAGGTCGTCGCCTGCACGAATCGCGCCACGGCATGGCTCCTGGCGATGCAGAACAAGGACGGCGGCTGGGCGGCGTTCGACGTCGACATCGATAACGAAGTCCTCACTAAGGTTCCGTTCGCCGACCACAACGCGATGCTCGACCCGAGCTGTGCCGACATCACGGCGCGAATCCTTGAGATCCTTGGGCTCCTCGATTACCGCGCCGATCACCCGCAGGTCGCGAAGGGGCTCGATTACCTCTGGCGAACCCAGGAGCCTGAAGGGTGCTGGTACGGCCGCTGGGGCGTGAATTACGTCTATGGCACGTGGCAGGTGCTTCAAGGCCTCGCCGCCCTCGACTTCCCCATGGATCACCCCGCGCTGCTGAGAGCGGCCGACTGGCTCGAATCAGTCCAGCAAGGCGACGGCGGCTGGGGCGAGTCGTGTGCCAGCTACGACGACCGCTCCCTGATGGCCAAGGGCGAGACGACCGCCTCGCAGACCGCCTGGGCCGTGCTGGGACTCGTCTCAGCGGGTCGGGCTGACGGCGGGGCGGCTCGAAGGGGGATCGCCTACCTGACCGAGACGCAGAAAGCCGACGGGAGTTGGGACGAAGCCCCTTACACGGGTACAGGATTCCCTCGCGTGTTTTATCTCAGGTATCACCTCTACCGGATTTATTTCCCCTTGATGGCGCTTGCGCGCTACAACGCGGCGGTATCGAAAGTCGAGGTGTCGATGTCCGGGACGGCGGCGCTCACGGCGGCCTCCCAGTCCCAGCCTTTCGAGGTATGAAGCCGATACCATGGGCAAATCAAATTCTTGGTCAACGAACACGGAGTGACAAATCGACAGCCGATCGCCCTCTCCCCTCAACGCCGGGGAGAGGGCGATCGTCGGATGGTTTCGCGTCGGCTTATGAGATCTCCCGCGTCGATCTTACTTATGTTTGTATCGTCGATTCATTCCATCCTCCGACTGTCCTGGCAAGAAAAGCCATCGTCTGATAACATCACCCGGCGTCGATCCTTCGGCGAACGGCCTGCGGATTCCAACGGAGAAGACGACACATGCTGCGATTCCCCTTGACGATGACCTCGCGGATCGCCGGCTACGTCGCCAGGAAGAAGGTCATGCGGACCGAACGGTTTCCGATGGTCCTGATGCTCGAACCGCTCCACGCATGCAATCTCACCTGCACCGGGTGCGGGCGGATCCGCGAGTACGAATCGACGATCAAGCAAAAGCTCTCGATCGACGAATGCCTCGCGGCCGTCGACGAGTGTGGCGCCCCGGTCGTCTCGATCTGCGGCGGAGAGCCGATGATCTACCCCGGGATCGGCGAGCTGACGGCGAAGATCCTCGAGCGCAAAAAAGTCGTCTACCTCTGCACCAACGGGATGTTCAACCGCAAGAAGATCAACGAATTCAAACCCAGTAACACGTTCTTCTTCAACATCCACCTCGACGGCATGCAAAAGTCGCACGACCTCGCCGTCGAACGCGAAGGCGTGTTCGACGCGGCGATCGACGGCATCAAGGCCTCGAAAGAAGCCGGTTTCCTGGTCTGCACGAACACCACGGTGTTCAAGGAAACCGACATGGCCGAGCTCGAACAGATGTACGCATATCTGACGACTCTGGGCGTCGACGGGTTCATGATCTCTCCCGGTTACAGCTACTCGGCGGTGGCGACCAAAGAAATCTTCATGACCCGCGAGGACATCCGCGAGAAATTCCGCTCGGCCGACGCGATGTTCAAGAAATACAGCTTCAACACCTCGCCGATCTACCTGGAGTTCCTCCAAGGTAAGCGGGAGATGAGTTGCACCGCCTGGGGAAACCCGACGCGGAACGTCAAAGGCTGGAAAGGCCCCTGCTACCTGATCACCGACATCCACCACGCCTCGTTCGACGACCTCTTGAACAAGACCCCGTGGGAGAAGTACGGTTACGGTAAGGATCCGCGCTGCGAGAATTGCATGGTGCATGCCGGCTATGAAGCCTCCGCCGCCCTCGGGGTCAACGGCAAGCTCGGCGACACGTTCAAAATGATCAAGTGGCAGTTCAACTGAGACAAAAACGTCGTTCCGAAGTCCGGGCGACCCGGTCATGAGCGCTCAAGGCCCCAAGCCGGGCGGGCTCGTGGCCCCTGCTCCGCTGCCTTCCGACGTCGGCATCGTCGCCGCATTACCGATCGAGGTCGGGTTCCTGACCGACGCCCTCACGAAGGTCCGCAAATACAGCGGACCCTCGCACACGATCATTGAAGGCGAGCACTCGGGAAAGCTCATCACCCTGATCGTCGGCGGTGTGGGACGCCCCGCGGCGTGGAACGCGACCGAACTCTTGCTCGCCGGTCACCGTCCGCGAATCGTCATCTCCGCAGGATTCGGCGGCGCTCTCGACCCGTCGTTGAAGCGCAACGACGTCGTCCTTTGCACCGAGATTCTCGACGGCGAGGGCGGGAGGTACGTCGGCGAATCGATGGGAGCGTTCGAATCGAGCCGCCGGTTCCGGACGGGAAGGCTCGTCACGGTCGACGCCCTTGTCCGCACGGCCGCCGAAAAGGCCGAGTTGCGTGAGAAGTTCAACGCCGACGTCGTCGACATGGAAACCTCGGCGGTGGCGTCGGTCTGCGACGCCAAAGGGCTCCGATTCGTCTCTCTCAGGGTGGTTAGCGACGAAGCCGCGGCCGACCTTCCTGCTGAAGTGGTGACGATGCTCACGCGGTCAGGAGGCTACCAAGTCGGAGCGGCGCTTCGCGCCATCTGGAACCGGCCGTCGGCGGTCAAGGATTTCTGGTCGCTCCACGAAAACGCACAGGAAGCCGCGGACCGGCTTGCGAAGGTGACGCTGGCAATGATCGCCGGGTTGCCGGGCTGATCGCGAAGGAGTCCTTATCGGGACCGCCATTTGCAGTCCTTCTTCCGGCAACGTCTCCGGAGGATCCTGGTCCGCGATACCGGACCCTACGAGTGACGAACTCGACCCGGTGAAGCGTTTCAGGCGAACCGGGTGGTCACATCGAACATGTCAACCGTCCTGTAATCCACGTCGTTCACGATCTCGCGATCCGGCGAGTGCCAACCCACGGGCGAGGGCCGGACATTGATCACGGTCGAGGCCGTGGCGCTTTCGGGAGTCGGCTCGAAGTGGGGGTGGGGAACCTTGGCGAGTTCCCAGAAGCTCGGCCAACCCTCGGGGTCGTTCAATTCGGCCGCCTCAAAGATCATCTCGGCCTCGGCACGCTCGCCTCGGGAGAGCCGAACCGTGATCCAGGGGGTGCCGTCGCGGTGGGACTCGATCCGGCCGGGGTCGAAACCGATCTGGAGGAGCCACCGATACGCGCGGTCGAGGGTGTCGAGGTGTGCGAAATGATGGGTGATGTACGTTTGCATGGAGAGCATTCTTTTCTCGGGGTTAGCCCCAGACGGATGACCGTTCGCCACGGAAACAGCCCAAAGGTTCAAGGCGGGTGCGGTTGCGCGGTTGACTGAAGGAAGAGACTCTCTGAATTTGCATTTTCCGCGCCGACACTGCGGGAAACAAGAATCCGCCGGCGAGGTTTCCGTTTTCCCCGAGGCGGGTTTCATTTCGCGGGAGCGGCTTCCGTCTTCGACTTCGCCGCTTCGGGGGGCGGGGTCGAGAGCGAGCGGCGGACCGGCTCGTTACCCTTGGCCCGCACTGCGCGGAGCGTGGGTGCGGACTTGGTGAGGCTGTCGACGCCGAGCGTCGCGACCCCCGACACCAGGACCATCGTGACGAGTGAGAGGCCGATCGCGTGCGTCGGGTGGAACTGGAACGCCAGGACGAAGACCGCGAACCAGACGACGGCCTGGAGCAGGGTCCAGGAGATGTCCGTCGTGAAAACGGTTTCGAACGAGGGGTGAAGCCATGTGGCCAGTCCCGCGAGGACAAGCGAGCCTCCGGCGACCTTCAACCCGGCCCAAGGCGTGACCTCGTCGTAAAACATGTCCTGGCCCTGGGCCACGACGATGTAGCATGTCACGAAGAAGACCAGCCAGTAGATCAAGACCGAGAGCACGATCGTAAACATCGCTCGACACCCGAGTTCGCGGACGTCAGGAGGAGAGGGGGCGACGGATCGGGACGAGCGCCCTGCGCACTCGAAATCCCAGACCGGCCGAAGATATCCTATCGCGCCCGTTGAGGTTTGGCCACCGACCGCTGGCAGTTTCCGTCAAGCCTGATAGGATAGCGATCCGCGAAACAGTCCCTGGAGGGCGACCGGGTGCCACGCGGTTCGGTCTTCCGAACCCGCGCGGGTCGGCCGGGGCCGGCGGGCACGGGGCGAGTACGACCCGTGGCACCCTCGATCGGTCAAAGCCGGCTGCTTTGTCGGCTCCCTGTTCTCATTGATCACGACCTGTCCCCGACGCGTGGAAGCGCTCCCCATGATCCGCCTCAGCGCCTTCGCCGACGAGATCTCCCGCGACCCCCTGGAACAGGTGGACGTGCTCTCCCGGCACGGCATCCGCCATATCGAGTTCCGCTCGATCCACGGGATCAACGTCCTTGACCTCGGCGACGCCCATCACGAAGAATTCCGGGCCTTGCTCCGCTCCAAAGGCATCGGCCTCAGCGCGATCGGCTCCCCGATCGGAAAGATCAAGATCAACGAGCCCTTTGAACCCCACCTCCAGCGCTTCGACAAGGCGATGGCCCTGGCCGAGTATT
>JAYUFP010000606.1:0-4728 GCA_043738665.1 Isosphaeraceae bacterium | reverse complement strand
CCCCCGTGGGAAAGCCGTCTTGGACGCTCCGCGTCCGTATTCCGCGGAGGCCGGACGACGCGGAGCGTCGGGGACGGCATTCCCACGGAGGACCGTGGGAACGAGCCGCAATAGGTTCCTGACACCTTTTTGACGATATTCATTGCGTGTATGCGTCATTGTGATATCCTTAAGGTTCTGACGCGCTTCACAGTCGATTTTGAGAGCGAGGCGTTGCGATGGTTCAAATCCTCTTTCTCTGCGCCGCCCTTGTGACTGCCCAGGCGGCTCAGCTTCCCGGCCCCGACGGAACCGATAAAGCCGCCGCTCAGGCCGCCCAGGGCGATCAGACGGCAAAGGCGCTCGCGAAGTACAACGGGATGAGGGAAAAGACCCCGCAAACGGCCGCCGCGCAGTGGAAGCTCGGGGTCTGGTGCGAGGAGAACGGACTCGCCGCCGAAGCCCAGGCCCATTTCTCGAACGTCGTGAAGATCGACCCCAAGCGCGAGGCCGCCTGGAGGAAGCTCGGCTACACGAAGGTCGAAGGCCGCTGGATGACCGACGAACAGGTCGCCGAGGAGAAGGAGGCCAAGAAGGCGGACGCACTCTGGGCACCCGGGCTCAAGAAGATCCATAAAGACATTCACGGCGGCGGCGGCGTGAAGCGGCAGGACGAGGCCAGGGACGCACTCGACGCCGTCACCGACCCCGCGGCCGTCGCCTCGGTCTATCGTGAGTTCGCCGGGGGCGGCGAACTCGACCAGAAGATCATGGTGCAGGTGCTGGGGCAGATCGACAAGCCGATCTCCTCAAAAGCCCTGGCCGTGGTCGCCGTTTACGGCAAGACGCCGGAAGTCCGCCGCTATGCGACCGAGATCCTTCGCAGGCGGAATCAAGGCGACTTCCTCGACGTCCTCGTGGGCTTGATGGCCGACCCGCTCACCTTCGAGGTGAAAGCGGTGGGAGGGCCGGGGTCGCCGGGGATCCTCTTCGTTGAGGGAGAGCGGTTCAACGTCCGCAGGTTCTACGCCGCTCCGACGCCGCCGAACATCACGCCTCGACCGGGCGACACGATCGCCTACGACAATTTCGGAACCCCTTCCATCATCAGGCGGTTCGGCATCCCCCATCAGAAGTCAGGCGTCCCGGGTACGAAAAATCTCGTCTACGACACCAGCGCCGTGATCCAGTACTCGGAGGGCCTGGGCATTCTCGACGCCCAAAGGGCCGCGGCGTCGTCGCAAGCACAGCTTCAGGCCGACGTCGCGCAAATCGAATCCATCAACGAAGACCGCGGCAGGTTCAACGACCTGGTCATCGCCGTGATGAAGGACGTGACCGGAAAAGACAGAGGCCGCACCCCCAAGAAATGGCGAGACGTCCTGGCCCTGGAGATGAAGTACGCGAAGGCACCCGCCGCCAAACCCAAGGCGACGATCGACGAGATGGCCCCGATGAATTACACCCCGTTGTTCGGACAGCTCATGTTCACGACGCGAATCATCATCGACTCCTGACCCGAGTTCCATTAACGCTTCCGGTCCGGAAGCCATGACCTGAATCGTGTCAATCCTGAGATTCCGCGCGGCCTTGAACGACGTGCAAATCGGGGGGGGTGAAGCCCCGACGTCGCTCCCCGCCGGTTCTCGTCCCGCACGAATCGCAAAGTGATTCCCGGCCGATTCCCCAACCGCGCCATTCGTGTCAGGAACCATCGTTTACCAAAATCGCATTCAAAGGTTCCTGACACCTTTTTTTGTGAGTAACCATCGGTAGAGCTCGACATAACGGCCAACCACGATCCGCAGGTCGTACGTCTCGTCGATCCGCCGACGCGCTTCGATCCCCAGGAGGCTCGCCCGATCGGGTTCGTTGAGAAGTCCGATCAGAGCGGCGGCCCAGTCGGACGGATCGCCTCCCCGCACCAGCAAACCGGATGGCTTCCCGCCTTCAGGCCGTAGCAAATCCTGGTTGCCGCCGATGTCCGAGGCGACGCACGGAAGGCCCGTCGCCATCGCTTCGAGCAGGGAATTGCTCATCCCCTCCGCGACGCTCGGGAGGACGAAAAGGTCGGCGGCGCAGAGGGCTTCGGCGACGTCCGCGACGGGTCCATGAAAGAACACGCGGTTCCCGACTCCGAGGGCTTTCGCCTTCGCCTCCAGTCGCGGACGCTCAGCCCCCTGCCCCACCAGGACCAAATTCGCACCCGTGGCCGAGGCGACCTTCGGCCACGCGTCGATCAGGACGTCGAGATTCTTCTGGGGATGCAGCCGTCCCGTGAAGACAACTCGGGGACGCGCCGGGAGTTCGCCTTCGATCGTGCTGGGGCCGGGTCGAAAGTGGCGGGCGTCGACCCCGCTGGCCATCGCGTGCAACTTCGCGGGCGGAACTCCCAAAGCCGTCCACTGTCGGGAGATGTCTTGCGAGATCGCCACGAACGCGTCATTCCGGAGGATCAGCCTTCGGAGAATCCCCGCGCCTTTTGTTCGGGCGAGTTCCTCGGCCTCTCCGTAATACCCCGAGCTCGCGGGCTGGATGACCGTCGGCGCACCCCGGACCAATCCACACCTTGCCATCCCTGCCGCGACCGCCTCCCAGAGCGCCTGGTGCGTGTGGATCAAGTCATATTCACCGCGATAACGCAACAACGCGCGGACCGCGCCGGTCACGAAGCTGACCGAGAAGAGCGGACCGCGCTTCGACGACCGGATGCGGCGGTGAACCTTGATCCCGCCGACGTCGTCTTCCGCCGGAACGCCGGGCATGGCGTGGGTGATCACATGGACGGAATGACCCAGCCGGACGAGTTCTTCACCCTGAGCCAGGGCCTGCCGCTCCGCGCCGCTCTCGAACGGGTGAAAATAGGCGACGAGGTAACAAACGCGGAGCGGCTTATCTCCGTTCACCGCGTGATGGTCAGGGAGGGGATGTCGCGGCCGAGGTCGTCGATGATCTGCCCTTCCTTGACGACGAGCTTGCTGATCTCGTAGACCTTGCCGCCGGCGGTGGTGACCTGCACGGCCCAGACGCCGTCGGGAAGGCGGACCGCGTACCGTCCGAGGTTATCGCTCACGACTTGCTTGGTCTGACCGTTCGCCGCGCGGTTCGTCAGCATGACTTTCACGCCTTCCTCGGGCGCGCCGTCGTCGCTGGAGAGGACGAGGCCTTCCAAAACGTTGAGGTCACCCTTTCGTGTCGTCCGGCGATAGGGTTTGGGAACTCCTGAAAGCACGGGCTTCATCGAGTCCCGCTTCGTCGTTTCACCTTCGGGGAGGACGACAGGAGGTATCGGATCTTCGCCAGGTGCGACGGGGGGCACCCTTCCCGGATTGGGGTTCGCGGGCGTCCCCTCCTTGTCAGGCACGGGGACACTCGGGGGAGTGATTTCGCTCGCGTCGGCGGTGTTCGTCTTGGGGGCGTCCTTCGTCACCGCCGGCTTCTTGCCGGGTTCCGGCGCGGGTGCGGACTCGCGCCTGACGGTCGCCTCCGGGGCTGACTTCTTGGGAAAGGTCGTGGTGTTGGCGGCGTCCGAATTCCCGCCTCCCCCGCCGACCGGTGTCACGGGCTCACTGTCCAGGACCGCCGGGGGAGTCGCGGGCGCGGGGGGCTTCGGGACCGCCTTCGTCGCGGCAGTCGCCACGGGGGCGCTGCTCGCGGTTGCGCAGCAGAGATCGACGGCCTCGTCGCGGAAGGCCGTCGGGTAGACGTATGAGCTTGGCACGACGTAAGACGTCGGATAGGCGTAAATCGGACGTTGAACGTAGGTCCGCGTCACCACCGGGGCGACCCAAGACGTCGGCACGAAGTAAGAGGCCGGGACAGTCTCGACGTAAGTCGTGGGAACCACGTAAGACGTCGGGGCCAAGTAGGTTGTCGGCACGAAGTAAGAGGTCGGCAGCAGATAGGACCTCGGCAAGACCTCGACGTAAGACGTCGGATAAGTCTCGACGTAGGTCGTCGGCGCGACGCCGTGGTAACGGCCGAAAAACCAGTTGGCCGAGGCTTCAAGCGACAGCATCGGCAAGAGGCCGAAAGCCAGGAGGCCGGAAACACAGGCGGACCACATCGATCGCATGACGTTACCCTCTTCTGGGAGGCGGACAACCGACCCGAATCTTACGACCCCGACGACCACTCTCGGGCGTTACAACGTGTGGAATGCCTCTTACCCAGAATACCAGAATCCTCGGCGCGAACCAAGAGCCCGACGGAGGAGCAATGGCGTTCGAAAACCCCCTAAGATTTGCAAGCTTAGGGCGGGTTTGCGAAAATTCAAGGAAGAGAAAATCGGAAAGACGTCGCGAAACGAAAGGGCACCTTCCATGCCGACCCAACGCACCCGGGCCGAGGTCTTGAACCGCGACTTCCTGGAAACCCGAGCCAAGATCCTCGAACTCGCCGCGTCGTTAGACCGACTCGAACGCGCCGGTGAGTCAAACCCTGATCCCCGACGAGCCACGATCCGCGAAGGGCTGGAAGCGTTACTCTCAGGAGAGTCCAATCGCGCGGAGACCGTGCAGCGGATTTTCTCGCTGGAGTATGATCCGGAGTGGCGGACGCGGTTTGAGTTGAAGCCTTAACGGGCCGCGGCGAAAGGTCAAAGAGGTTAAAGCGTACCGATTTCCAAAAACACGCGGAGATCCGGCTCGGCGAGGCCGGAAGAATGGTGAGAGTCTGTCCGGAAAGGAATTGGCTAGGAAATGGCTGATGACGGATGGCTGATGACGGATCGGAAAGAGCGAATGCGGC
>JAYUFP010000605.1:0-13886 GCA_043738665.1 Isosphaeraceae bacterium | reverse complement strand
TCCTTTACGGGCTTGTCGATACGGTAGCAACGGAACGGCATATACCGGAATCAGTTCCGTCATAAACTGTCGAAGTCGGTCATTCGGGAAGTACTGAGGCTGGGATTTGACCCGGCGGGCATGATGGCGGAGACGTTCCGCGCGAGGTCAAGACCCAGCCGACAAAACGCCCGAATCATTCAGACGCCAGTCCCGGAATCGTCCGTAGCTTCGACAGGCGGTTTGACGAGGTCAGGCGTCGGCCGCTCAACCAATGTCGCTTTCGGCCGCGGTCGTCCGGCCTCGATCGCTTTGACGACGATCTCGGCGCTGATATCGAGCCCCAGGCTGTGGGAATCGAGGACGAGGTCGTACTGGTGGGGGTCGGCCGTCTCGACGCGGTACATCGTCCGCTCGAACTGGATTCGGCGGCGATCGAGGTCGCGTGCCGCGCGTTTGGCGGTTCGGACGGAGACTCCCATGCGCTCGGCAAGTCGCTCGGCTCGGAAGGGGAGCGGGGCGATGACGCGGACGAGCAAGGTCGAATCTCTGGGGAGCATGAAACCGGCCCCGCGGCCGACGATCACCGATTCTCCCGCGCGGCCGATGGCCTCGACGAGCTTGGCGAGGTGGTCGAGATAGGCCTCCTGCGGGGCGTAATGCTCCTCGCGGAGGGGCAGGATCCAGTCCTGGACGACGCTCGGTGAGAGTTCGTCAAAGGCCCGGACGTCGTCGGTCGGGACTTCCATGCGCTGGGCGATCGTCTCGATGATTTCGTGATCGAAGACCTTCCAGCCAAGCCGTGTGCCGATCATCCGCGACAACGCGCCGGCTCCCGCCCCGGCTTCGCGGCTGACGTAGATGTTGCGGAATCGCGCGACGGGTTCGAGTCGGCCCTGAGGTTTATCGCCGCGCGACTGTCCTCCGAATAGCCAGCGCGTGACGGCCCCCGGCCAGGTTCTTGGACCCGACGTTTCGCTGCGACCTCCGTTACGATGTGGCTCGGGCGACGACATCCTGTTCCCTCGGCCTCGGTCTCGTACTCCCACAGTCTAGCGCGTCCGAGTCGCAAAGAAAAGGAGAACGGCGGCTCATCCGACTGACTGTAAGGCTTACAATCGACAACGACGTTCCCGAACGTCGGAAAATCCTCGAAGATTTCCTCAAGTTTCATCGAGACAGGCGTTTCGGCATCGAGTCTCGGTCGATCCACGGATCACGGCATGTGCTTTGCATTTTGGCTTCATCGCTGTCATGAAGAGACCCGCTTTCACGGACGACGTAGGAACCACCCCACGATGCGAGACCGAAATCACACCTTGCTCTGGATGAAAGACCTCATTGAACACATGGCCCGCTGCCAGGAGCAACTTCAATGGGCCGGCGACGGCGGCGCGGAGACGTTTTTGACGGAATCCATGATCGGCGACCTTACGGAATGCCGGAGGCTTTGTGAGGAGCTTCGTTCCGTCCGCAAAACTTCCCACGCCTTGAACGCCGTCTGAATGAGAAACCGATGGAAACCCAACGGAACACCGGGCGATCGCGGGTGGTTCCCGGAACGCCCGCACGTTAATCTGTGGCCATCATCGAGAGGAATCTCACTCCGAGGCCACGACCATGAGTTCCGAGCCGGTCATTCCCATCAGCGAATTCCAAGTTGATCAGCTCAAAGTGTCGGTCTATGAAACGCGAGGGCAGATGGGCAAGGCGGCCGCGATGGCGGTCGTCGAGGCCATCACCGCCCGCCAGAAGGCGGCGAAACGGGCGAACGTGATTTTCGCCGCCGCTCCGAGCCAGAATGAATTCCTCGCCGCCCTCGTCGCGGCCGCGGGAGTGGACTGGAGCAAAGTCCACGGCTTCCACATGGACGAGTATCTTGGGCTCGACCAGGATCACCCCGCCTCATTCCGCCGCTTCCTCAACGAACATCTGTTCGGACTCGTCGGCCTTTCCGGCACGGACCGATTACGGCTGATCCCCGGCGAGCAAGCCTCTCGGCCACTCAAGACCTGCCTGGAATACGAGGACAAGCTCCGCGCCGAGCCGACCGACATCGTTTGCGCGGGCATCGGCGAGAACGGACACCTCGCCTTCAACGACCCGCCCGTCGCGGATTTTCTCGACCCTGTTCTAATCAAGGTGGTCCGACTCGACCAGGCTTGCCGGGAACAACAGGTCCACGACGGCTGTTTTGAATCCATTGACGAAGTGCCGACCCATGCGTATACGCTGACTGTTCCGGCACTTCTGAGCGCCCCGGTCGTCTCGGTCGTTGTTCCGGGGCCGAGAAAGGCCGACGCGGTGCTGGCGACGTTGAAGGGGCCGATCTGCGAGTCGTGCCCGGCCTCGGCGTTGCGGAAACATGTCGGTGCGCGATTGTATCTGGACCGGGAATCGGCGAAGTATGTGATTTGACGCAAGTTTCCGCGTAGTGTCGCGGACTTTTTGGAGTGCGGTGGCTTGCCGCCGCTTTGCGCCAAAGCTGTGGCAAGCCAACGCACTCCAAAGGGGGTTCGTACCCCCAAAGCGACCAAGTCATCCCTGCCTATTCCGGAAGCGGCTTGCCCTTCGTCTCCGGCGCGAATGGCAACGCACAGAGCCCGATCAGGAACACTGAGCACATCGTCAACCCCGCGTAACGGAACGGCAGCGTGGGGTCGATCGATTTGTATTCGACGAAGACCTTGCTCGTGAGCAGTCCCAGCACGGAAGGACCCGCGGCGGCGAAGAGCCGGCCGACGTTGTAGCAGAACGACGTCCCGGTGCTCCGCAGACGGGTCGGGAACAGCTCGGGAAGGTAGATCGCGTAGCCGCCGAAGAGGGAGAGCTGGCAAAATCCCATGATCGGGATCATCCAGTAGATGTCGGTGAAATCGTCGAGGAACCAGAACGTCATCGCGGTCGCACCCATCGCGATCACGAACGAGATGGCGAATGCGTACCTGCGGCCGATGTAATGGGTGACCCTGCTGAACGCGTAGATCCCGAAAAACGCGCCGATATTTTGGAGCAGGAACGAGATCGCCTTCCAGCTCGTCACCTTGCCGTTGAGGTCGCTCCCCGTGAACCCCTCGGCGGCGAAATGCTTGCGGAAGACTGGGCCGGTCAGCTCGGGACTGAAGAAACCGATTCCCCACAACCCGACGACGCCCGAAAATCCCAGCACCATCCCGACGATCGCGTTCTTCCGCCAGCGGGGGTCGGAGAAGAGCGCCTCGACCTCACGGAATAGCTTGCGGAACGAGGAGCGCTTGGTCTCTTGACCGACCGCTTCGGCGGCGATGTCGGCCTCCCGGGTACGGAGCCAGGTGTCCGGCTCCTTGAGTTTTCGGAAGACCAGCAGGACAACCAGCGCCGGAAGGACTCCGACCACGAACGTCGCCCTCCAGGCGCTTCCGAGCGAACCGGTCTGTTCGAACCGACCGAGGGTGTAACTCAAAATGGCCGCGATCATGTTGCCGACCGCCGAGAGCGCCTGGAGCATGCCGAGGGCGAAGGGTCGGGCACGGTCGGGCATGACTTCCGCGACGAGCGAGACGCCGACGGCGAACTCGCCGCCGACTCCCAGGCCCGTGAGGAAGCGATAAAAGGCGAAGTCCCAAACTCCGACCGAAAGGGCACTCAGTCCGGTGAAGAGCGAGTAGAGCAGGATCGTCAAAAGCATGGTCTTGGCCCTGCCGATCCGGTCCCCCATGATCCCGAAGATCAGGCCGCCGATCGCCCAGCCGAGCATGAAGACGGTCGTCGCGTAACCGCCATACTCCTTGATCATCCCGGCCGTTTGCGGGTCCCCGACCCTAATGCCGAGGAGCTCGGCGATCGCGGGCTCCCGCGCGAGGTTGAAGAGTTGCTGATCCATCGTGTCGAAGAGCCAGCCAAGCGATGCCACGATGAAGACGAACCACTGGTAATTGTTGAGATTTTTGTACCAGGCCGAGTCGGGGGAAGTGGGGGCCGGCGCGGTGGGGGGCGTTGCGTCAAAGTGCATCGGATTTCTCCCAAGATCGCCACGTCCCGCCGACGATCGCAATCAAGATTTTTTATGGTGTTTTCAAGAGTGAAGAGAATCAGACCATGCCCGGCGCCTCGTCGCAACCTTCCGACTTCAAAATCGGCTTGCAACTCGTCGTCGCGGGCTCCAAAGGCTAGAGTATCAGGCCATGCGACACAACCTGACCCTGGCTCTGATTCTTAGCGTGGAAGCGGCCGTTGTCGTCGCGGTTCTGCTCGCGCTGAGGTCGGGGGCGTTGCCTCGGGGGGTTTCCGGGGAATGGGAATGGCTCAGAGTTCCGCAACCGCCCGAGGCGAACCGATTGTTCCTGGCGCTCGTCGGGATCGCGGTCTATTGCGTCGTGGCGGGTTTCTTGATGCGCCGGCTTATGAATCGGCCAAACCGGGTGAGTCAATGGGTCGCGCTCGCGACGCTATTTATCGCGGCCGTCATGGTTCAGGGGATGGTTCAGGTCGGCGCGCCGGTGGGGTACGGGCTGGAGAAGTGGGTCGTCGCGGTGTCTCAGCCCGGTTCGAGCGGCTATTTCACGGTGGCGAAGAATCAGGTCCGCGACCGCTCGCAATTCCTTCGCGATTACCCGGAGTGGATTCAAAAGCAGGACGCCCTTCACCTCGGGACGCACCCTCCCGGTCTGATCCTGGTCGAGTCGCTGTTGCTGGGAGCCATGAAACGATACCCGTCGCTGGCCCGTTTCGTGGTCGACCACGCCCCCGAGAGCGTCACGGCGATGCTCAAGGTGTTCGGTGAGACCCACGCGATGGCGCCTGCGGATCGCGCGACATTTGTCCTCTCAGGTCTCCTGACCCTGCTGGCCTGTTCGGCCACGGTGTTGCCGCTCTACATGCTCTCGCGACGATATCTTGACCCGGGTTTCGCATTCGGAGCCGCGGCGCTCTGGCCGCTCGTTTCATCGGCGGTCCTTTTTCAGCCGTCGGCGGATTCCGCGTTTCCTTTCCTATCGACGACCATCCTTGCGATCGCGGTTCACGCGTCGGGGGGCTCGATTCGAAGCGCCTGTGTCTCCGGAGTCGTCTGCGGATTGCTGTTTGGCGTGGCCATGGAACTTACGCTCGCGTTCCTCGCGGTCGGGTTGGTCGGGTCCCTGACCTCGCTTTTTGAACGGGATCGTTTGCCACGGCGGAAGTTTGTGTTTCTGTTTGCCACCCTCTTGGCGTTCCTCGCCGCCACGCTTGCCTTCTGGTGGTGGACCGGAGGCAACCCGTTCGCGACGTGGTGGTGGAATCAGCGGAATCACGCTCGGTTTTACGACGAATTTCCACGGACCTATCGAGCGTGGCTGGTCGCCAATCCCGTCGAACTGGCCGTCGGACTCGGGCTTCCCATCGTGGTCTGGGCGCTCGCCGGTTTGCGGAAACCGCGGGCCTTGCCGGGGGTCAGCCTTGCGACACTCTCGGTACTGGCTTTCCTGACCCTCGGGGGGAGAAACCTCAGCGAAGTCGGTCGCCTCTGGCTCCCGTTCATGCCCGCGCTGGTCGTCTCGGCGGGTTATGGGATGCAAGTCGTCTCCGCGGGGCCGAAGGCTCTGGGCGCGACGATCGCCCTGCTCGCCCTTCAGGTGCTTGCGCTTGAATCGATCATCCAGGTCGTGTATCCGATTTGACCCGCGGGCGGTCGGCTCTCGGAAAAACGCCGGGGCGGTCTGGAGTTGGAGTGCGGTTCGAAGGGCGACGGAATCCGCGGGATGATCGGTCGAAAGCTCGTCGTCGGAAAGTCGCCATCCCCGGGCGACGGCGGCTACGGAGAGGGTTCATGGTCCATGGGGCTTCAGCGGAACCTTTCACGACCCTTTGAAGCGCTTCACAAGGGTCAAGATGCCCTCTTCTCGGATCTCCTCGATCACATCGAATCGCGATGAACCCGTCAGCTCGGGCCAGCGTTGCGAAGGGGGACGTGGGTCGTTACGGATCCACCCCGCGATGTCCCGGAGGGTGATCACGACGGAATCAGTTTTGAACTCGTAAGTGAGTGAGGCGATTTCGGTGGCGTGGTTCGCCTTTCCCCAGGCTTCCGCGTCGGTCACGAGCGTCCGAAGCGCGTCGTCAAAATCGCGGACCCCTTCGATGTCCAGCGGCGTCTTCGCGAACAGGACGCTTCGCAGTCTCGCGAGCTTGCGATAGGTCTCGTCCTCGTCGCTCGTGACGAACGGGATCTCGCCACCGGTCGTCTCGTCGAGGTTCCGGACCCCGCGGCGCCAGTCCTCCGCGTCGTCGAGGGCCTCGAAGAGTTCGTCGGGGGTGTAAGGCTTGGCGACGTAATGGTCCGCTCCTCGGGAGTAGCTTTCGATCCGGTTCTCGGCGGCGACCCTGGCGGTGACCATGACGACGGGGATCAGGGTCGTGGACTTGTTCGCCTTCACGACTTCGCAGACCTCGAAACCGTTGATGTCCGGGAGCATGAGGTCGAGGAGGATGACGTCGGGCGGGTTCCGGTCGATGCGGTCGAGTGCCTCTCCGCCGGTGAACGCCGATGTGGTTTTATAACCGCGGAGCGTGACCAGCATCGAAAGAAGCCTGTTCGCTTCGGGCTCGTCATCAACGATCAGGGCGGTGGGCATCAGGATGACTCTCGAAAGCGCTCACCGCCGTTTAACCGATTCCCTTGGTGTGGCCCGTCCGTTTCGTCCTCGGGGGCTCTCGACGTTTGACTCGGCTGGTCTGGGGCGGGTTGCGCCGGCGTAAGGGGCTGCCTCGGCAATCGGATCGCAATCCGGGTGCCGACGTTGAGCTCGCTCTGGGCGGAGACGGTCCCGCCGTGAAGTTCGACGAACTGTTTGACGATGCTCAGGCCGATGCCAAGTCCCCTCTTGTTGAAACCGAAGTCGCCCGATGAGTGCCGACTCGCGTCAAACTGCGTGAAAAAAGGCTGGAACAGATGTTCCAGGGCGCGCGGTTCGATTCCGACTCCGGAATCACTCACGGCGATCTCCGCGAGGTCCGATTCCACGAGTCGTCCCGTGATTGTAATCGCTTTGCCATCCGGCGTGAACTTGATCGCGTTGGTGAGCAAGTTCAGGACGCACGCGTCGATCTTGTCCGCGTCGAGATTGAAGGTGCCGAGGTCTTCGGAAATGTGCTCGACGAGGCGAAGGTCACGCGCCTGGACAAACGGCCGAACTTTGAGCGCGACGCGGGCGAGTAGGGCCGAAAGGTCGACGGGCGAGCGCTGAAGGGTGCGGCGGAAGTCGTCCGCTCGCATCAAGGTTAGGGTGCCGAGGACGAGCTTGGCGAGTTGACGCGCGGCGTTCGAGATCCGCTCGATGATCGCGCGTTCCTGTTCGTCCCTGCCGGGATTGATGAGGCGGAGGAGTTCACTCAAGCCGAGAACCAGCGTGATCGGGGTGTTGAACTCGTGGCTAGCGACCTCAATGAAGCTGCTCTTCAATTCCCCGGCGCGGGCGAGTTCCCGATTTGCTTTCGTGAGGCGCGCGTTGGCGTCTTGCAGTTCGGCGATCAAGCGTTTCCGTTCCGCCAGAAGCTCATATTGATCCGCGGCTTGCCGGATGATGCTTTCGAGGTCACCGGCATCCCATGGCTTGAGAATGTAGCGAAAAATGTGCCCTTCGTTGACGGCGTTGATCACGGCCTGGATGTCGGCGTATCCGGTGAAGAGCATCCGGATCGCGTCGGGGCAGGTGCGTCGGGCGTAGCTGAGGAAGACGTCGCCGGTCATTCCAGGCATCCTCTGGTCGGAGAGGATCAGGTGGACGTCGTTCTGTTCCAGCGCCGCGATGGCCTGGTCCGCACTATTGGCGGTGACGACCTTGTAAGTCCGGTGAAACAGGTGGCGGAGGCTTTCGAGGACGTCAACCTCGTCATCGACGATCAGCAGAGTGTGGCGGCGCGCGAGGGCAGTGGCGGGGTTCCTCGTGGAGGGGACTGGCGGGCGCTTTGTCTCGTCGGCGAAACTCATCGGGCGTCGGTCCAGTGGGTCGTTCGTGATCTCGCGGGTCGAACCTCGGTTTTACAACGTCGACGGCGGGCCACTGAGCCGTCGGACTTCGTTTTCGAGTGCGGAAACCCGTGTGATCAATCCGGCCACCTCGGTCCGCAAGCGCTCGCGCTCGCCGGCCTCCTCGGTGAGCCTGTCATACTCGGCCGCGGCCTGTCTGACGGCCGTCTCCAGGTCCTCGGGCTGCCAAGGCTTCTTTAGGAACTGAAACACATGCCCCTGGTTGATCGCGGCAACGACCGATTCCAGGTCCGCAAAACCGGTGAAGAGCATCCGGATCGCTCCGGGATAGCGCGACTTCAGCTTGGTCAGCAGTTCCACGCCCGAAATCCGAGGCATCCGCTGGTCTGACATCACGATGTGGACTTCCTCCTGCTGCATCATGCGGTAGCCTTCGTCCGCACTATGGGCTTTCAAGACGCGAAACTCGCGCCGTAACAGGTCGTGAACCGAGTCGCAGACGTTCGGCTCGTCGTCGATGATCAAGAGGCAGTGTTTGGCGGGTCGGGTCATGGCTGGAGGCGGCTCCGTTCGGCGACAATCGTCCTCTTCTTTGTGGATGAAACACAATTTGCCTGAGGCGGTCAATCGATTGGGAAAGGTCGGAACCGTGCCGCCGTCGATCTCTTCTGAAAAAAAATTGAGACCTAACCCCCCTTTTTGGGCAGGACGATCCGGAAACAGGAACCGACTCCCGGCCTGGTCTGGACGTCAATCCTGCCGCCGTGGCCCGTCACGATTCCGTGGCAGATCGAGAGGCCGAGGCCCGTTCCTTCGCCAACGCCCTTCGTCGTGTAAAACGGATCGAACAACCTCGGAATGGCTTCCGGATCGATGCCGCCCCCGTTGTCGCTCACGGAAAGGACGACCGAGGACCCTTCGAGTATCGATGCGACGACGATCCTTCCCTCGATCGCCTTGGTGTTCCCCTCGATCGCCTGGGCGGCGTTCATCACGAGATTGAGCATCACCTGGCTGATCTGCGGGCCGACACAAACGAGCGGAGGCACGTCTCCGTAATGAACCTCCAGCTCGATGTGATGCCTTCGAAGTCGGCCTCGAACCATCTCCAGGGCGCTTTCGATGATGTCATGAGCCGAGGCGGGCTCCATCTTTGGGGGCGAAGTCCGCGCCAGGCCTCGCAAATTAGCGACAATATTCGCGACCCGCTGAATTCCCTCCCGCGTGCGGGTCAGCATCCGGGGTAGGTTTTCCCGGACGTATTCCCAGTCGAAGTCGAGCGTGAGGGCTTGGAGCTGCTCGAACATCTCCGGATTTCCGTTCTTGAGAACCGGCTCGGCGGACTCGTAGAGTGCGATCATCTCGAACACGCTCGCGAGGTCGCGCTCGAGGACGGCGACGTTGTTCCCGACGTACGCGAGCGGGTTGTTGATCTCGTGCGCCACGCCCGCGCTGAGAAGCCCGATCGAGGCGAGTTTTTCACTCTGTGCGAGCATCGCGCGCATTCGCTGACGTTCGGTCTGGTCGCGCAGGGACCCGATGAACTGCAGTTCCCCGCCACGCTCGACGGCGCTCAGTGATAATTCGACGGGAAACTGGTCGCCCGACTTCTGTCGGCCGTCGATCTCGACGGTCTTTCCAACAAACCCGGTCTCGGCGTCTCGAACCGCGTCCGCGAAGCAGCTCCCCGGGCTTGCCGCGGTCAGCCCCGGGAGGAGCAATTCGATCGGCTTGCCGAGGACGTGGTTCGCTTCCCAGCCGAACATCCGCTCGCAGGCCGGATTGAAGAGGGTGACGAGACCGAGTCGGTCGGCGACAACGACGCCGTCGAGGCACCCCTCGGTCAGCTGGCGGTAACGCGCTTCCGAGAGCGTGAGCTGCGTGTTCTTGACCGCCATCTCTCGGGCGTTGCGGCTCTGCGCTTCGGCGAACTGTCGACGCGTTTCCTCGAACGCGATTCGCTCGGAAATGTCGCGGATCACGGCCATGACCGCCTTCCGGTCGTCGAGCTGAATGGTCGATGTCTTAACCTCGACCGGTAAGACCCGGCCGTCCTTCGTATGGTGCCGCCCTTCACAGGAAAGATGACCGAGCGCCAACTGCTGAGCGAGACGTTCTTCGTAACCCGCCGCGAACCCGGCTTCGTCGATCTGAGACGTGTGCATCCCCACGAGTTCGTCGTGAGCGTATCCCAGGAGCCTGCTCGCCGCGGGGTTCGCGTCGAGGATCTCGCCTTCCAGCGAGTGGACGAAAACCGCGTCTTCGATCCCTTCGAAGAGCGCCCTTGCGCGACGTTCGGAAGCGTGAAGCGCGAGCTCGGTCCGGTTCCGCTCGGTCACGTCCTGCACGGTGCTCAAGATCCCCAGGATCTCGTCGTGCTCGTTGCGTCTGTAACGCTCCTGGATCGACACGACGATCCGTCCGCCTTCCCGGTTCGCGAACGTGCGTTCGATGGTGCGGAGCGCTCGCCTGCCGCTCACTTTCTCGGGGAACGCCTTCATCGCCGCGTCCCGCGTTTCCTCAACGATCAGCCTGAACACCGACTGCCCGATCAACTCTTCGCGGGAATAGCCCAGGAGTTCACATTCGGTCTTGTTGATGTTGATGATCGTGCCGTTGACGTCGACCTCGTGATAACCCACGGGGGCGTTGTCGTAGAGCCGTCGGAACCGCTCCTCCGACTCGCGGAGGGCCTTCTCCGCCTGTTTTCGGTCCGTCAGATCGGTGACGAACGCGAAGACGCCGATCATGGCCCCCGACGAGTCGCGGTCGGGCTCCGCGGCGACGTCGATGGGCACGATCAGGCCGTCGGATCGGAGGCACTCCCCTTCGAAGCGAAGCGATTTCCGTGTCGAACGGACCTTGCCGACCGCTCGTGCCTGGGCTTCCCGGAGATGAGGCGGGGTGATGTCGGCAAGGGATTTGCCGACGAGGTCGGTCGTCGCGTACCCTGTCAGTTCGGCGAACGCCGGATTGACACCGGTGATCGTGCCTTCGAGGGTCGATGCCACGAACGGCTGGACCGCCGTTTCCAGGATCGTCGCGAGCAGCCTCGCGGAAGTGGTCCCTTCCGGCAGGCAAGCGCCCTCGGCCGCCGATCCCCTTCGCCGACCCGGTTCGATCTCGATGTTCGAGGTGACGTCCACGGCGCGATGACCCCGGCCCGATCCGATATTGCGGCTTGAACCTTCACTTATAAAGTCCGGGCCTCCCGGATGCGACCTGTAACTTACCCATGAGCCCATTATTCTCGACCACGGCCGGGCGAATCGTCGAGAACGAGGTTTCCTTCCCATGTTAAAAGTCTTGAATACCCCCGCCGAGGTCCGCGCATGGGTTCGTTCGGCCAAACGCCAGGACTGGGTTGTCGGC
Organism: Isosphaeraceae bacterium; assembly: GCA_043738665.1. Taxonomy (GTDB): domain Bacteria; phylum Planctomycetota; class Planctomycetia; order Isosphaerales; family Isosphaeraceae; genus JAYUFP01. The sequence continues at coordinate 2,590 of JAYUFP010000605.1, read as the reverse complement.
TTCGTCCCGACGATGGGGGCACTTCACGCCGGCCACGGGAGCCTGATCGAACGCGCCCGGGACGAATGCGATCGGGTCGTCGTCTCGATCTTCGTCAATCCCACCCAGTTCGGGCCGAACGAGGATTACTCCCGCTATCCCCGAACCTTCGACGACGATCTGGCGCGTTGCGAGGCGGCCGGGGCGGATCTGATCTTCGCCCCCGAAGCCAAGGTGCTCTATCCTCGACCTTCACCGGAAATGACTTTCATCGACGTCCCGGGTCTCACGACGATCCTCGAAGGGGCGATCCGGCCCGGCCATTTTCGAGGGGTCGCAACCGTCGTTTGCAAGCTGTTCGCGATCGTTGAGCCCGATTTGGCTTTCTTTGGCGCAAAAGATCATCAACAGCAGTTGGTGGTCCGGACGATGGTGAACGACCTCAATCTTGCGGTGGAAGTGCGGACCGTGAAAACGGTTCGGGAGGCCGACGGCCTGGCGATGAGCAGCCGGAACCGCTATCTCGATCCGGAACAGCGTCGCGCCGCGGGTATTTTATGGCGGGCGCTTTCGGCGGCCAAGCAGGCTGTAGCGGAGGGGGAGCGGGTCGCCAACCGGGTTCGACAGATTTTGACCTCGACGCTACAATCGGAGCATACGGCCCTTGTCGATTACGCGGAGGTCGCCGACGCCGAGACGTTGGAACGGCTCGACGAGTTGGCTCCTAACCGGCGTGCCGTGGGGTTGCTTGCGGTGCGCTTCGGTGCGACCCGGCTGATCGATAACGCGTTGCTGACGGACGAACCGGGATGCGGTTGAAGATACTCAAAAGTAAGCTCCATCTGGCCACCGTGACCCGGGCCGACCTGCATTATCACGGTAGCCTGACGATCGACCCGGTCCTGATGGATGCCGTGGGGATCGTCCCCTACGAGGCGATCCTCGTCAGCAATGTGGCGACCGGTGCTCGCGCCGAAACTTACGCCCTTCCCGGAACGAGAGGGCAGGGCCAGATCGAGCTGAATGGCGCGATGGCTCGCATCGGCGCGGTTGGAGATAAAGTCATCGTCATGGTCTTCGCCGAGTTCAGCCCGGAGGAGCTTGAGGGGCACCAGCCGCGGGTTGTGGCCCTCGACGCCAGGAATCGGATCGTCGAAACGATCGACTACCCTCCGCTGCACGCCCCGTCGGTCTGACTTCCTCGCGGAAACGGGTCGAATTCTCAACACTTGCCAGGGAGATCGGGGCAATGTGGCAGGTCATCTACACGATCCCTCTCTTCGGCGGCATTAAGATTTTCGGCTACGGAACGATGCTGTTCCTGGCGTTCCTGGCCTCGACGAATCTCGCCGGCAGGCGCGCGCGTCGGGAAAAGCTCGATCCGGAGGTGATCTACGACCTGGCTCTCATGGTCTTTCTCGGCGGCCTGATCGGCGCACGGACGTTTTACGTGATCCAGTATTGGGGCGACAAGGTCCACACGCTGAAGGACGCCTTCAAAATCTGGGAAGGCGGGATCGTCCTTTACGGCAGCATCATCGGCGGGACGATCGCGTTCTTCGGATATCGGTTGCTGAGGCCGTTTCCGCTCCGCCCGTTTCTTGACGTCGTCGCCCCTGCGCTCGCTCTGGGAATCGCCATCGGCCGATTCGGCTGCTACCTGAACGGCTGCTGTTTCGGTGACGTTTGCAACCTTCCATGGGGGGTGAAATTCCCTGAGCCTTCGCCTCCCTGGGCCGCCCATCACGCCGCGCATTTGATCTCGGGGGACGCCCGCTTTTCGCTCCCCGTCCACCCGACCCAACTCTATTCGGTGGTGGACGGGCTCCTGATCATGAGCCTTCTTCTTGCCTACTTCCCGCTCCGAAAGCGAGACGGCCAGGTCATGGCGCTTTTGATGATGACCTACCCGATCACGCGTCTCTTGATCGAATACCTGCGCTCAGATGAGTTGGTCTTCTTCGCCGGGATGACGATCTCTCAGAACATCAGCATCGTGCTGCTCGCCTGCGGGGCCTTGTTCTGGTATTTCCTCTCGACACAGCCGGCCGAGCGTTATGCCGACAGCGTGGAAACGGCTGGCGACGCCGAAGTCGTCGGGACCGCGGCCGACTGACTGCCGCCCTCAAGGAACGGGGATGTGTTCGAGAAACCTGGCGAGGATATCGTCGGAGGAAAGGCCCTCGGCGTCGGCCTCGTAGCTGATCATAATCCGGTGTCGCATGACGTCGGCGGCGAGTTCCTTGACGTCGTGGGGCGTCACGTAATCGCGTCCGCGGAGCAAGGCGTGAGCCCTCGAGGCACGGAGCAGGGAGAGCGTGGCTCGCGGGCTGGCCCCGAGTTCGAGCATCGGCGCGAGGTCAAGTCCATAGGCCTTGGGGTCACGGGTCGCCCTCACGAGGTCGACGACGTATTCCTTGATCGCCGGGACGACCGTCACCGCCTCCGCGCGTCGGCGGAGCTGTAAGACGTGCTCGGGGCCAAACGTCCCCGAAGGATGGGAAAGTGAAAGCTCGGAAGGGAAGGCTCCGCTCAGGTCCGGCAGCTCAAGCATGGCGAGTTCCGCCGCGCGGTCCGGGTAGGTGACTCTGAGCTTCATCAGGAACCGGTC
>JAYUFP010000604.1:0-4749 GCA_043738665.1 Isosphaeraceae bacterium | reverse complement strand
TGCCGGTGTTCGCCCTCTCGGGCCGCGAGGGGAAGATGTTCCACCCCCTGGCGTTCACCAAGACGTTCGCGCTGGTCGGCGTCGCGATCCTGTCGATCACGCTGGTCCCCGCATTGATCCCGATCTTTCTCCGGGGGCGGATCAAGTCGGAGGACGAAAACTGGCTGGTCCGCACGATGATCGAGATTTTCAAGCCGATGCTGTCGTGGCTGATGGACCGGACGACCCTGGTTTGCTGGCTGTTCGTTTGCATCCTGGGACTCGGTTACGTCGCCTCGACGAAGCTCGGCCGCGAGTTCATGCCCGACCTGAACGAGGGGTCGATCATGGACATGCCGACCACGGTGCCCCGCGCGTCGATCGCGGAGGCGGAGCGCGACCTCCAGGTCCGCGACGCCGTCTTGCGCGGCTTCCCCGAGGTCTGGCAGGTCGTCGGCAAGGCGGGCCGGGCCGAGACGCCGACCGACGCGGCCCCGCTCGACATGGTCGAGACCGTGATCAACCTGCGCGACCACGAGGTCTGGCCCAAGCGGAAGCTCAAGTTCGAGGACGCCGTGGCCCAGACGGGGGTCGTGCTCGACCTCATGGTGGCGAAGGGCTTTTTACGGAACTCGCCTTCGACCGGCGATCGTGAGGGGCTGGTTAGCGAAGTGGCGATGAACGTCGCGAGCACGGTCGACGAGACGCTCCGCGACCTGGCCGTCAAGCGGCTTGAGGAGTTCCGCCCCGAACTCGGCCGCGCCCTCATCGGCGAGGCGATCGATACCCTCCTCGGCCGCGTCCGGCCCACCGCCGTCGCCCGCGAGTTGACCCCCGCCGAGCGCGAAACGCTGATCGCACAATCAGCGAAGACCTACGCCGAGCGGCTCGCCGTCCACGTCCTCCCCGACGACGTGAGGGGGCTGGTCGGCGATGCCGCCCGCCGGCTGGTTGAGATCGGTGTGCTCCGTGACGGCCCCGACCTGCTCTCGCCGGCCGCGACACCCTTGGAGCGGGCCGGCGAAGCCGCCGGCGACTTATTCGGATTCGTCAAGCCGACCCTCCACACTCGGGTCGGCGACCACCTCGCCGACGAGCACGAGCGGAGGCTCAAGGAGTGGGTGAAGTCACTCAACTGGGAGATCTTCGACCGGGCCGCGGGAGCCGTGAACTGGGTGGCGCTCGACGAGCTGTCGAAGTTGGGACGCGACCGAAAGCTGACCGCGCGTGACCCGGCCCCGGAAGACTTGAAGTCCCTTCGCGCCGACCTGGAGAAGCCGTTTTACGCCCGGCTGCTCCTCTGGAAGAAAACGAAGACCGACCTGGTCGAGGAGATGAGCACGGCCTTGCAGATGCCCGGCTGGGGGAACAGCTTCACCCAGCCGATCGCCAACCGGATCGAGATGCTCTCGACCGGCGTGCGACTGCCGGTGGCGGTGAAGGTTTTCGGCTCCAAGCTCGACGAGATCCAGCGCGTGAGCCAGGAGATCGCCACGGTCCTTCGCGGCGTCCGCGGCGCCGCCGACGTCTTCGCCGACCAGGTCACCGGCAAGGGCTACGTCGAGATCAAGATCAACCGCAAGAAGGCGGCCCGTTACGGCATCAACGTCGGTGACATTCAGGACGTCGTTGAAGTGGCGATGGGGGGTCGCCCTCTCACGATGACCGTCGAGGGCCGCGAGCGCTACCCGGTCAGGGTCCGCTACGGCCGCGAGTACCGCGACGACGTTGAAGGATTGAAAGGCATCCTCGTCTCCGCCCGCGGGATGGGGGCCGACTCGGGAGCCGGCGGCATGGGCGGCGGGATGGGCGGACCCGCGGCGGCGGCCGGATCGACCGGGCAGTCCAAACCCGTCCAGATCCCGTTGGCCGCGCTCGCCGACATCCGGGTGGTTGAGGGGCCGTCGATGATCAAGAGCGAGAACGGCCTGCTCCGCGCCTATATTCAGCTCCGCGTCCGCGACCGCGACGAGGTCGGCTTCGTCGAGGAGGCGCAACGCGTCGTGCAGGAGAAGATCGCGCAAGGGACCATTAAACTGTCCGGCGGCATGTACCTCGAATGGACGGGCACGTTCGAGCATCAGGTCCGCGCCCAGAAGACGCTACGGGTCGTCTTCCCCGCCGTCATCGCCGTGATCGTCCTGATCCTCTACCTGACGCACAAGAGCTGGGTCGATGCCGCGCTGATGATGACCAGCGTCCTGGGCGCGCTGGCCGGCGGGGCGATCTTCCAGTGGCTCTTCGGATTCCCGTTCAGTGTCGCCGTCCAGGTCGGGTACATCGCCTGCTTCGGGATGGCGGTCGAGACGGGTGTCGTCATGCTCGTCTACCTTCACGAGGCGATCGACGAGCGTGGAGGCCTGGCGCGGATCGGCTCGATCGCCGAGCTGCGGCAGGCGATCCTGGAAGGGGCGATCCACCGGCTTCGCCCCAAACTCCTGACCGAAGGCGCGGCGATCATCTCGATCGCCCCGATGCTCTGGGCCACCGGCGTCGGCGCGGAGGTCATCCGGCCGATGGCGGCCCCGGTGCTCGGTGGCCTCTTGATCGCCGACGAGGTGATCGACGTGTTCTTGCCGGTGCTCTACTTCGCGGTCAAGAAGCGGGAATGGCGGAAGATCCACCGCGTCGGACCGTTCGCGACGAACGACCGCGCCGTGGAACGCCGGGAGGTCCCGGCCGCGGCCTCGTGAGCCACGCCCCCGGGATCGTCCCGGGGGAGCTTCGTCGTGCGGCGGCAGGAGCCGCCGCGTGGATGTGAGTGTCAAGGAGGTCATACCAAACCTGGAGATGATTTCATGAAACGAGCATTCCAGACAGTCGGCCTGATCGGTGCGATCGCGGTCGGGAGCCTTCTGGTCGGCATCGATTCGGTGCAGGCCGGCGGGTGTGGCGGCGGGGGATCCTCGCGGGGCGGCTACGGCGGAGGACACTTCTTCAGCCGCGCCTCTTACGCGCCTTCCGGTTGCGGCTCCAACTGCGACATGCGAGGGATGCGTATGGGTGGCATGACGATGCCCATGCCGGCGGCACACGCCCCCGCGGCACCGATGCAAGGCATGAACATGGGGGCCGAGGCCCCGGCCGTCGCACCTGCGGCACCGATGACAGGCATGAATTTAGGAGCAGCCGCCCAGCCCTCCGGGGTCGCCGCGGCGAACTACTCCTGTCCGATGCACCCGTCCGTCGTCAGCGGCGGACCCGCGAGTTGTCCTTACTGCGGCATGGCGCTCAAGCGTCGATAACACTTGCCCCGGGACGTTCTCGGGGATTTCACGCGGTCAGCCTCGCCCGAGGGCTCACGGGCAGGCTCACCAAACCGGATCCGTGCCTGTTTTGAATGGAGGAAGTATTCGATGCGAACCAACGGACGAATCCTCGTTACGACCCTAGGCGCCGCTCTCGTGACCGCGATTGGGCTCAACGGTCCGGCCCGCGCCCATGACGGTCACGATCACGGGGGAGCCCAGCACGGCGGCGTCGAGGCAAAAACCGCCCACTACCACTTCGAGACCGTCTTCACAAAAGGCGGCGTCACCCTCTACGCGCACGGGTCCGACCATAAAGTCCTCGACGCGAGCAAGTTGACCGCGACGGCAACCTTCCACCACCCCAGCGTGGCCGATAAAACCTGGTTCAGCCGCGAGCTGAAGGCCGCCAAGACCAGTCCCAATCAAGTTTCCTCGTCTCTCGACCTTGCGATCGATCTGAGCAAGGTTCCCGTGGCGGGCGTCAAGGTCGCGTTCAAAGTCACCGGCCTCCCCGACGCGGCGGAACCGACGGCGGAGTTCACGGTGCCGTTCTCGATCGCGAGGTCCAAGGAGATCACGGTCTCCAAGGCGACCGCCGCCGATCAAAAGGCGATCAACGTCCAGAAGGTCTGCAAGGTCAGCAACGAGGCGCTCGGCTCGATGGGCGTGCCGCTAAAGGTCACGCGAGGCGACAAGTCGATCCTGGTCTGTTGCCAGGGCTGCGTCAAGGACATCAAGGCCGACCCCGACAAGTTCTTCGGTCCGCTGGCGTCCGCACCTGCCGTGAAGGCCGAGCACGACCACGGCGGGCACAATCACTGATCCTACTTCCGGCCCGGTCGATCCACTTTCCGCCTCCCATGGTGGACGAGCGGCCGGCGTTGGGACGGGTGGCTAAATCAGGACAACATCGACTCCGGCGCGGCCCGCCGCCCGTCCCCTGATTAAGACCTCGGTGGACTCTCCGTCGCGTGATTGAGCCCCGCCCGGCTGAATTCCATCGGGGGCAAGTCAGGTTAAGGCGGGCGGCGGACCGCGTCGGAGTCGGTTGATCGCATCATGATCGAAGGGTCGCCATTTCGCTAGGCACCAAGCCCTTCGCCCTGATCAACGACATTTTGTGCATGCTACTTTCGGGCTCAACGCTCTCGAGACGACGTCGATCGCAGTCGAGGATCGATCAAATTTTAAGCACCTTGCCGGTCAGTAATTGACCAATGAAGGTCCGAAGCACGGCGGATTTCTCAGGTAGGTGCGGCGAGCGAGGAAGAAAATGATGACGCAAACCGACGAGGGTGACAACGCACACGACTCGAAAGACCGAGCGGTCTCCGCGGAGGCGCGCGAGGCGATCTTCCGCGGCTTGCTGGAATTCGCGCCCGACGCCATCGTCATCGTCGGTGAGGGTCGCATCCATCTCGTCAACACTCAGGCCGAAGTGATGTTCGGATACGATCGGGGCGAGTTGCTCGGTCAACCCGTCGAAATCCTCTTGCCGGAACGCTTTAAGACCATTCAC